>NZ_JAGSSY010000002.1:300000-456851 GCF_018145655.1 Campylobacter anatolicus | reverse complement strand
AAAGATATTTAGTTTTTTATCTAACTCTACTTTCCAAAGAAAGCCTGAGTTAAATATGGCTCAATCGATCACTTGTTTAGATTTCAAAGATTGACTAATAGTTTAACATTGTTAAGTTAAAGAACAACGATAAATAAAGAAAAGGCTTTATTAACATGTAAGTTAAAGGTGGTTTCTTAATTCGTGAGCTGGAATTATATACAAGGGAAGCTTAAAGTATGTTGAAAACATAATACAAAAACAAAATATTTTATAAAATTTGATATTTTACAAATCCAGTCTCTTTTAAAATAGTTATCTTTGCTTGGTTTCCATTTTTATCAAATAATGTTATAACACAATCCTTGCTTAACATTTTATCCGTTGCTCTAAGTGCATTTTGCATGGCGGAATGAGGTCTGCCAAGGTTGTCGAAAGCTATACTAGTAGATCGCTGTCCGCAATTTGTCAGTTTAACGCTATTTATGCCATATGTTTTTGTCAAATTTAGCTTTTTATTTAGCTTTTTATCATCATAATTTTGCTTTTGAAAGCCAGATATTAGTTTCTTTTGAGCATTACTTGGGTCATTTGCTACTTTATCTAACGAATTTGGATTACCACTAAAAGTGCTTCTACGTCGCTCATCAAAAAACACAGCATATCGCCAAACAGCACCGCTATTTTCACTATAAAAATATATCCGCCAATAACCCTTATACCACTCATCTTCACTAAGGCTAAATTTATCATCGCTAACTGCGAGATGTTGTGTATATCTAATGTGAGATACAATCTGCTCGGTAGCAAGTTTTAGACTATTACTTTTCATCTTTGGTGCAAAAATAGCAGAAAGAATGCTAATAATAACTAAAACAAAAACAATCTCTATAAATGTAAAAGCTCTTCTCATATCGGCACGATATCAAAACTAGCTATGAGTTTATCAAATTTTTCTATCTTTATCTGCGATGTTTTATCTAAATTTGTATCGATAAGCTCTTTTTTCGCACTATCGCTTGCATATATGCCATAAAATTTAAGTCTTAGTCCAAGCTTATAATCTCGAACGTAAATATCTGTCTCACCAAGCTTTTTAAGCTCATCTGAAAGCTCACGTACTATGTGAAATTTATAAGCAAAATGGCGGTCTGGGTGGTGCATGATTGTATAAAGCAAGGGGTTGAGTGCTAGAGTAATCGAGTTGAAATATAAAAATACAAGAACAAGAGCAGTAAAAATTTTATACTTTTTTCTAAATTGTGGCAATCTCACACGATAAGAGTTAAAAAATACACGAACCATGATCGGTGTGGCGATTAAACAAAACGGCAAAAACTCTTCTAACTGAAGTCGCTGACGAATAGATATAATCATACAAAAACAAAACGAGCTAGTAGCTATGAACCAAAGTAGCTCTTTGCTCTCTTTAACCCAAATTCTATAAAGCGTATAGATAAAAAACAAAAAAACAAACGGCGAAAAAACTGCCGCAAAAATACCAAACGTGTCGATGAAATGTCCGCTAGGTCGCCCGCGTGTGTCAAAGCCAAAAAGGTAAAAACTAAACAAAAGCAAAAGCCCACTCACCCAAGCAAGGCGTATATTTTTGCGATTTGTCGCAAAAAAGAAAAATGCAAGATAAAGCACCATAAAATCGCGATCTATAGCTACAAGTGATATAAAAACAATATAAAAAAGCAGATAAAATTTAGAGTGATAAAGATATACAACAAGTAGTGTTAGCATCATACAAAAACCAGCATTATCTACGACTACACCACTTGTTAAAGTGCCTGGTAAAAGAACAAAAAGTATAACACTAACGATACGATCAAACTCAAATTTTATATAAAATTTGCTAATTTTATACAGTAGAACAATACTAAGAATATTAAAAATAATCATTGGTAGACGCAAAGCAAAATCATTACGTCCAAACACCGCACAACTAGCTCTTATGATATAACTTATTGCATTATTTTTTTCAAAAAATATTGACGCTTCGTAATAACTTATGCTTAAATTTGAAACACAAAATACCAAAAATAAAGCGTCAATAAGGCAGATGAGAGTAAGTGTTAAATTTTTATGTCTTAGCATAAGCTCTCTCATCTTTTGTCTCCATTAAATATGTATATCCCAGAAAAACTCAACCCATTCGTGAGCCTCTTTAACACGATAATCAGGCAATAAAAGTGCCTTTTTCTTATAAAAAATAGTAGCTATTTTTATCTGCAAATGTGGATAACTTTTTAGTAATTGACGTTTAATCTCAACCATACTTTCGCCACTATCGATAATGTCATCTACAAGTAAAATTTTATCAAATTTAGATAGATCTGGGACGTTAAAAACGCTAATTGTGTCTAGCTTATTTGTATTTTCATAGTGGATAGAATTAAGCGTAAAAAGGTTACGATTATCAAGTGCAACAGCGAGTGAATGTCCGAGTGTAAGTCCACCACGAGCAACTGCTAGTATCACATCAGGAGCAAACTCCTCCTTTATCTCATATGCCATTTTAGCAACATCAACCGCAAATTCTTCATATGTGTAAAATACCATTCTCTCTCCTAATGAACCAAAAATACTAATAGGCTAATGAGTGAAAGCACAACTATACCGACGCTTATCTCTCTCCATTCACGACGTAAAATTTTAATGATAATATAAGCCATAAAGCCAAAAGCCAATCCATTTGTGATCGAGTATGTCAAAGGCATAAGCATAACGATAAAAAATGTCGCTACAGCCGTAGCTGGATCTTTTAAATTTACACTTGAAATTTCACTAAACATAAGCACGCCAACCATTACAAGCACTGGGTATATAGCATTTGACGGAATAGCCTTAAATAAAGGCAACATAAAAAGCGTCATAGCAAACAATGCTCCACAAAATACTGCCGTAAGTCCAGTACGTCCACCCTCTTCTACACCGCTCGCACTCTCTACAAATGAGGTAGTAGTGCTAACACCTATGAGTGAGCCAGCAACAGTAGCGATAGCATCAGCTTCAAGCGTCTTTTCTAGCTTATGGATACCTTCTGAGCTATCTTCGCTAAATATCCCTGCCCTAGTTCCTACGCCAGCAAGCGTACCAATAGAGTCAAAAAGATCAGTAACGAAAAACACTACTATAACAGGCACAAGAGCAAGGCTTAAATTCCCAACTGCGTCAGAAAATATGCTAGTCATATCAAATTCTAACAATATCGGTGAGATTGATGCTGGAAGCGAAAAAAGCTCAGTTGGATAAGGTGCAATACCAAAAAACCAAGCTATGATAGATGTCGCAAAGACTGCAAGTATAAACGCTCCTTTAAGTCTCCATACCCAAAATGCAACGACAAGAACTAAGCCTATAATTCCTAAAAGTACATTTGGCTCTTTAAAATTTCCAAGACCTACAAGCACTACATCATTATTTGTCACAATGCCCATCTGCTGAAGTCCGATAAAACTTATAAATGTCCCAATACCAGCACTGATAGCACGTCTTAGATCAACTGGAATTGATTTTATAACCCAAATTCTAAAATTTGTAAAGGACAACACCACAAAAATAACACCACTTAAAAAAACTATGCCAAGCCCAGTCTGCCACGGCACATTCATACCTATACAAAGTCCAAAGGTAAAATAAGCATTTAGCCCCATACCAACGCTCATCGCCACTGGCGTGTTTGCCCAAAGTCCATTAAATATCGTCGATAATATCGTAATAAGTGCAGTCGCTGTTATGAGTGCATCTAATGGCATACCAGCTTGACTCATGATAAAAGCATTTGTCGGTACAATATACATCATCGCCAAAAATGTCGTAAAACCAGCATTAAACTCCTGTTTTACGCTGGTTTTATGCTCTCTAAGTTTAAAAAAGTCCATCTCAACCCCCTTTAAATTTAATAAATTTTTATCTCATTATAAAGACTATCACGCTCAACTGGCACAAGTCCAGAGCTACGTATGAGATCGCAAAATGTCTTTGTCGTTGCTCCGCTCGCACTAGCTGCCCCAGCCGCACTTTGTATGCTCTCTTTTTGTATTGTGCCATCTATATCATCGGCTCCAAACTCTTGAGCAATGAGAGCTAAATTTAGTGTAGAAGTAGCCCAATAAGCTTTGATATGTGGGACATTATCAAGCACAAGGCGAGATATGGCGATAGTCTTTAAAATCTCAACCGAACCAAGAAATGCAACATCTTTTAAGTAGTTATTCTCACGCTGATATACAAGCGGTATAAATGCGTTAAATCCACCGGTCTCATCCTGTACCGAGCGAATCCTAAGCATATGATCTATGCGGTTTTCACGGCTTTCAATGTGCCCAAATAACATAGTTGCATTACTCTGTCTGCCCTTATCGTGCCACATTTTATGAATTTTTAGCCAATTCTCTGAACTTACCTTACCTTTACAAATTTTCGCCCTTACTCGCTCATCAAAAATTTCAGCTCCGCCACCAGGCATACTATCTACGCCATATTCTAGCATTTTTTCTATCACCTCATCATAGCTAAGTCCATAACGACGAGACAAAAAGTCAATCTCAGCCGCAGTTAGTGCTTTAATGTGGATTTGCGGATATTTTTGTTTTATTTTTTTAAAAATTTCTAGATACCACTCCCAGCCACTTGTGGCATTGTGAGCCGAGACGATATGTATCTCTTTTACGCCTGTTTGCACAGCTTTATCTACGATAGACATTATCTCATCATGGCTCATTAGATATGGATTTGGGTTTTTCCTGTGTGCTGAAAATGCACAAAATTTACAGACATCAGCACAGATATTTGTTGGATTGATATGGCGGTTGATGTTAAAAAAGACCTTTTTGCCATACAGCTTTACCCGCCTTGCATTTGCAAATTTAGCTAAGTCAAATAGTTCTAAATCATAAAGCCCAAATACCTCTTTGGCACTCAAACGCTCACCGCTTTGTAATTTATCAAGTAGTTTCAAATTTTATCCTAAGCTTATTTTATGGGGTGATTATACGTAAAATTTCCTTTGTTTTTGCAAAATTAGATATAAATTTATAAGTTTATTGGTTCAAATTAGAAGTTACGCAACTTTTGTACTCACTTTGTTTTTAACTTAAAGCAAAAACGTCTATAAAATTATAAATTTATTTTTGATTATTGGCTTTAAATTTAAAAGCTATGCTATAATTTGCAAAAATTTACAAAGGTAAAATATGTGTGGAATAATAGGATATATAGGTGATGCCGAAAAAAGGAGTGTGATATTAAATGGCTTAAAAGAGCTTGAATATCGTGGATATGATAGTGCTGGTATGGCGGTGATGAGCAGTGGTGAAATAAGTTATTTTAAGGCTGTAGGTAAGCTTGAAAATTTAGCCGAAAAGACAAAAGAGTATAGCTCAAATGGCTTTGGCGTAGCGATAGGTCATACACGCTGGGCAACTCATGGAAAACCAACAGAGATCAACGCACATCCGCATCTTGGAGAATTTAGCTTTGTCGTGCATAACGGTATTATTGAAAATTTTAAAGAACTTAAAGATGAGCTTAAAGCAAAAGGGGTTAAATTTGTTAGCCAAACAGACACCGAGGTTATAGTACATCTATTTGAAGAGACACTCAAAGAGCGTAGAGATAATGATGTTTTTAAGGCATATGAAGCGATGGTTGGGCGGCTAAAAGGTGCTTACGCGACACTGCTTATAACAAAACTTGCTCCTGATAAAATTTTCTTTGCAAAAGAGGCCGCTCCAATGGCGATAGGTAAAAGCGAAGCAAAAGAGCTATACTTCGCCTCATCAGACGCACCGCTCATCGGCGTAGCACGTGATGTTTGCTACCTAGATGATAAAACCTATGGCTTTGTAGGCATTGACGAGATTGCTATTTTTAAAGATGGCAAGGCTTTAGCTCAAAACTTTACACCACTGCCAAAAGATAAGAGCTACGCACAAAAAGAGGGCTATAAATTTTTTATGGAGAAAGAAATTTATGAGCAAAGTACAGTCGTAGCAGAGACACTTATGGGGCGTGTGAAAAACGGCAAAGTCGTGCTAGAAAATTTAAGCAATGAGTATCTAAAAGAGCTTGATGACATCGTGATTTGTGCATGTGGTACGAGTTATCACGCCGCACTTGTGGCTAGTTATTTATTTGAACGCTTGGCAGATGTTCGAACAAAAGTTGAGATAGCTAGCGAGTTTCGATACCGCAAACCAAAGCTAAACAAAAATGCTCTTTTTATAGTCATCAGTCAAAGTGGCGAGACAGCTGATACGCTTGAAGCCCTAAAAATCGCTAAAGCAAATGAGCTAAAAACTCTAGCCATTTGTAACGTAGATAACTCATCGATAGTCCGCATAGCTGATAACACTCTACTAACTCGTGCAGGCATAGAAAAAGGCGTGGCTAGCACAAAAGCGTTTGCTACGCAGATTATCACACTTTGGCTACTTGTGCTTCAAATAGCACAAGCCAAAGCGACACTAAATAAAACCGAACTAGACAACGAGATCAAAGCCTTACTTCATATACCGCAAATTTTAAACATAAATACGAGTCTACAAGAGAAAATGAGACGCCTAAGTAAGCACTATATGCACGGACATGGATTTTTCTTTATCGGGCGTGATATATTTTATCCACTTGCACTTGAAGGTGCTTTAAAGTTAAAAGAAATTTCATACCTTCACGCCGAGGGCTACCCATCTGGCGAGATGAAACACGGACCAATCGCACTAGCTGATGAGAAGCTATTTACCATTGCACTTATGCCACATACGCTTTTGTATGAAAAAACTAAGAGCAATATTGAAGAGCTTGCAGCAAGAGACGCATATATCCTAGCCATCAGCCCTGAAGAGTTTGAGCTAAGTGATGACTTTATTAAAACAAGTAAGCAAGATCACCCTATGAGCGAGTTTTTTGAGATGATGATCGCACTTCAACTCTTTGCACTTGAAGTAGCCATAAGACTTGGAAATAACGTGGATATGCCACGAAATTTAGCAAAATCAGTAACAGTAGAGTAATCTAAAGGAGCTTTTATGAAAACAGCTAAGCAGCGTAGAATCGAAAGTATAACAAGATTAAAAAGTGAAAATGTACCATACTTTGAACAACTACCATACCTTAGTGACGCAAGTCAGGTCAAACGCAGAAGTGTAGAAAATATCGCAAAAAGAGCCGTCACGTCTTTGGCTAGTATCATTATGGCACTTTCTATAGACCGTGGCGAGTATGAAGAGACGCTAGAGGCTATAGACGCTTTTATAGATAAATTTGGCGTTAGAAACAAGCTAACAAAACAAGAGAAAAAGATACTAAAAAACAAAGCAACCAAACAAGATATAATAAATGCTACGTGGAAATTCGAAAGCTACTGGGCATTGGTGTGGGCCTTGGGCTTTGTGGATGAGCTGAAATTCCCTGATACTATCATAGATATTGATGTAGCAATCAGTATTGTAACGCAGTTTAATAGTATGGACGAGTTAGTGGCAGCAACAAAACTGCGTGATGTGGAGCAAATTTTAGACGAAGCAGATCTCATATACCGCTACCACTGGGCATGTGTGGATGCTCGTATAAATGGACGCCAAGCACCGCAAGGACTTGATGAGAGCGTCGTAAAAGAACGTCGTGCTGGGCTATGGTGGCTTGTAGATATGGATGAAGAGGATGATTGGGATAATGTCGCTATGGATACCTGAAATGTTTAAATTTAAAGCTTTTATCACTTTTTTCTTAACATTTTGTAGTTTAAACGCAACTGAAATTGGCATAATAAGTAACAGTACAAACTCCGTAATAGTCGATAAAAACAGTAAAATTTTATATAAATTTTTTCTCTACGATAATGGCAATGACTACGAGCATGATGGACTGGTGCGTATAGTGGACAAAAATGGTCTAATAGGCTACTTTGAGCCTAGCACGCACAAAATAGTAATCAAGCCAAAATTCAGATGTGCCTATCCGTTTGAAAATGGTATTGCTAAAGTCGCCATAAAATGCAGTGAAATAACCCATGGCGAATATAAAAAGTGGCAAAGCGATGAGTGGGTTTATATCAATAAAAATGGTAAAAAAGTGAAGTGAGCCTATGAGAATTGGGTTTAATTTATAAACATTTAAATTTAACAGTATGTCAAAGTCAACATTTTAAATTTACTTCTTGTCATATTTAAATTATGTAGTGTTATATTTCAAAAAATAAACTAAATTCTGTAATATATTTTTTATTAAATTTAATCCAATCCCTGCTCTAATATCTCATTTAGTCTATTTTTTAGGCTCTGTGTAAGCCCAATTGATGAGTATATGCCATAGTCTTCACAGTATTCACCGCCGATAACTTCACAGTATTCACTAAGTGCATTTTTATATCCACCACGTACAACTGCACTACGATTTTCTAAAAAACCAGCTCCACCAAGCACGAGCGAACCAAGATCAAGCCCTACTTTAACTTTCGCACTAAATCCACTCTTTACCCAGCTTAAAAATATCTCATCATAACGTAGACTTAATGCTCCAATGCCATCAGGTACGACTAGCAAATCAACACCATAAAGGCTCTCGCTATGAATTTCAGGATGTAGTCGCAGCCCAAACTCATCTGTTATCTCAGGCTTAAAGGCATAGCACTTAACACTTACTCTATCAAAACTATGTAAAAACGCATAAATACTTGCAAAACTTTGCAAATTCACCTTATCATACATAAGTATTGCGACCTTTTTCATATCATCCTCTCTGTAGTTTTGACTCTTAATGAAGTGCTTCGTTTAGCTTTATAGCACGTTTTGATACACTTGCGGTAATACGACCATTTTGGCTATTTTGCCTAAAATGAAGACCATTAAGTCCGGCTAGTTCAAGTCCTTTATAAATTTCTTTATCAAATTTAAATCCAGCATTTATCGCTGCAAGTTGTGTGCGGTCTTCATCACTTATAAAGATCTTTGTACCTTCTAAAATAGCAATACCGGCATCTACGATACACTTATCGCCAAGCGGTATACCAGTAACTGAGTTTGCTCCAAGAAGGCAGTTTTTACCGATGCCAACAGGGTTGCCATTTGTACCACTTAACACACCAAGAATTGATGCACCACCACCTATATCGCTACCATCACCCACAACGACCGAGCTACTCACACGCCCCTCGATCATTACACTACCAGTTGTGCCAGCATTGAAATTTACATAACTCGCACCGGGCATTACAGTCGTACCATGAGCGATAGAAGCACCCATTCTGACCTTTGCGGTATCAAGTATGCGGACATTGTCGCTTGGGATTACGTGGCTTAGATAACGTGGAAATTTATCTACGCTAACGATTGCTGGATAAGAGCCGTTCATTTTTAGATTTATCTCATTTTGACGCAACCATTCAAGCTCTATTGGCTTATTGTTTGCATCCCACGCGACATTTGGTAATACTCCAAACGCTCCATCAAGGCAGAGTGAGCGAAGTGGTACTTTTTGCAGACTTAACAAGTAGAGCTTAAGATACACAATCTCAACGCTTTGTGGTTTTGCGTCATCAAACATAAATACAACTTTAAAATCGCCATCTTTTGCTACTTTACTCTCAAAAGCCTCTTTAACTGCCTTTAGCACTTGCACGTTTTTATGCTTTTCAAGATCATTTATAAACACATTAAATAGTTCTAATGCCTTATTTACAGCATTTTGCGAAAAATTAGCCACGAACTCACTGCCACTAAAATCAACCATCACACCATCTTGCTCTAATGCCCAAACAAGTGCAGCAGCCGAGAGAAAGCTCTCTTTGAAATTTACAACAGCATAACTTGTCTGTAATGTTTTACTCATATTTATCTGACCACGATCTATTCTTGCTACACCAAATGCAACAGGATCGCGATAGCCATCTTTTACTCTTAAATTTTCACAAAATTCCTTAAACTGATCGACTGAATTTATATCTATTTTTGACATATTTATCCTTATAAATTTTTCTAAAGTGTAGCAAAATATTGTTTAAAATATCATTTTAGATTTTATATTTGTGATAAATTTAAACCTATAATTACGCAGATTCTTTGAAGTTAATTTAAATGATTTAATCAGTAAAAATTTAAAAAGTATATTCAAATTTTAGACAAATAGCAAAATAAAATCCTTTGTAAATATTTAAGAATTTAATAAATACTACAAATAAAGTGTCTTGACAGAAAAAAAGGTGGATAAGTAAAATAGTGCAAGACGAATAACCTAGTTATTAATCAATAATGTAAACATTGAGTTTTAAATCATCAACAATGAAGCTTTATCGTTAAATATCTAGTTTATCAAAGCATTTAAGCAAAATTAAAGCTTCAAGATATGCTAAAATATACAAAAATTCTCCTCCTCATAAGTCTTTATCAAAACAGAAACTAAATACAAAATATACTATTAAATAGCAATAAAAACCAAATAATCCGGCATAACAATGGAATCGAATAGCTAGATTATAAAAAAGACAGATAAATAAAAAATAAGGAAGTTGGAAAAACAGAGATGTATTAAAAATTTTATATCATTGTTTTTAACTATCTTACTTATCGATGTTGCTCCAAGCTCTTTTAAACTTACAAATTTATCATATTGTTTAATAGCAATAGTTTTAAAATCAAGCTCATTTAACTCTTCATCATTCATACTCTTAGCTTCAAGGATTAAACTCACTAAGCTTTAATTTATCATCAAAACCAATCTTTTCATAAGCAAAGTTATTAAATCCGCTATCTTTGTTAAATATATTATTGTCTCTTAGATCTATCCAGCCATATTTATTAGCATAAGTATCAAAGAAATTTTTAGTGTCTGAGTTGGTTAGCTTTTGATATCTGCTTTGGGCTGAGAAGATTGTGTAGGGGTTGAGGAATGATAAGATATCCTATGATTATAAATCCTTTTAAAAGACTTTTAAAATATATCGACAAAATTTAATATTTGTTTACCTTTTAGACAATTTAATAAGTCTCTTATTATCTACAGCAATTACATTCTCTTGATTATCTAGATATGCTCGCATATCAGTAGACTTAAAATTATTTTTACAATAAATTAGATCAGATATAACTTTAATAGCTAAAGTATTATCTATATTTAAGTTTTCTATCTTGTTGATAAACCATTTTACTCATATCTTCTTTATCAGAATTAGCAAACATCGGTAAGCGAGTATTCCAGAAATGTCCAGTCATTTTATGATCTTTGATTAAACTTTCAAATTTGAAAATACTACCAAGCACACTATTTTAAACATTGCTATAACTTTTGCTTCCGAACCTATTAACTATCGACATTTTATTTAAAATAGCTAGGATTTAAAAGTGTTACAGACTTGTCGCTATCAAACTCTAACAATCCTAATGTTAACCAACTACCAGCAATTAATGACAAATAGCGATCTTGTCATATGAGACAAGATCAAACAACTTAGCCTATCTCAACAATATTCAAACTTGATATTTTACTACTATTAACAGTAGTTATGAGGATTAGTGCCTATGACAAAACTTTAAATAGCTTCAAGATACTACCATAAAACTAAGGTATGCATCTAAAGGTTGTCAAATAGATCGATAAATATTAAATAAAATAAAATAAATCTATATGAGATGTAAAATTGCTTAAACCTAGCAAATTTACATCTTTGTTACATTATTTGCTACACGCGGATTTGCCATCCATAATAGGCTGAATGCTTGAATTATCCGCACCGCCATCATTATTTATAGCCTCTATAGCCTCCCAAAGCTCACGAGCAGCAGTCTCGTAACGTTTTGCAGTTACACTATTTGGCTCATAAAAACTCACTGGTTTACCGCTATCACCGCCTATCCTAACGGCAGGTTCAATAGGAATTTCGGCTAAAATTTTAGTCTTATAAAATTTTGCAAGCTCTTCTGTTGTGCCTTTGCCAAATATATCATACTCCTTGCCATTATCAGGGCAAATAAAGCCACTCATATTCTCAACGATACCAGCGATAGGAATATGGAGCTTCTCAAACATATCAAGACCACGCTTACTATCATCAAGTGCGACTACTTGTGGGGTTGTCACGCATACACCAGCGGTTACTGGCACACTTTGAGCTAATGTAAGCTGTGCATCACCAGTACCAGGGGGCATATCTAAAAATAGCACATCAAGCTCACTCCAAAGCACATCTTTTAAGAGTTGCTCTATCGCTTTCATTATCATTGAGCCACGCCAAATAAGGCTTGTGCCCTCTTCCATAAGCACACCCATACTCATCATCTCTATGCCGTGAGTAGTGATAGGGCGAAGTTTGTTGCCTATAACTTGTGGCTGAGTATTTATCTCGCCAAGCATTCTTGGGATATTTGGCCCATATATGTCAGCATCCAAGATACCAACTTTTTTACCTAGCTTTGCCATAGAGATGGCTAAATTTAGTGTAGTTGTGCTTTTACCAACACCGCCTTTGCCCGAGCTAACCATAACAAAATTTTTAATCTGCGGTGCTATATTTTTACCACTTTGTGAATTTGAACTTTCTTTTGGCATTTTTGGCTGAATGATATTTATATCAGCCTCCACGCCACCCAAAACTCGCGAGATATCCACTTTTAGCTCATTTGCCACATCGGGATTTGAACTAACTATCTCAACATCTATTTTTATCTTGTCATCAACTTCAATTTTTTTAACAAAGCCAAAGCTCACGATATCCTTTTCAAATCCAGGATAGATAACACCTTTTAGACGCTCTAACACTTGATCTTTACTTAACATTTTTCTCCTTTAAATTTTTAAATTCCAAATATTTTGACAAAAGCTTCGCAAAATACCGAACGTATAGTATGATCTTTATCATCTTTAACTCGCTAAAAATCACCGACAATAACGCCATTTATACATATTTTACTTCACTACATAAAACCATAAGTGTTTGTAACAATAAAAAATTTTAATTTTGATCATTTATTATCTTTTGTGAAATTTTATACGCACAAAACTTTGGTCCACACATAGAACAAAAATGTGCTTCTTTAAACACATCCTGTGGTAAACTCTCATCGTGTAGCTGTCTAGCCCTATCAGGATCAAGTGCTAGTTCAAACTGCCTATTCCAGTCAAACGCATATCTAGCATCACTCATCGCATGGTCTCGCTCTATAGCTCCAGCCCTACCACGTGCAATATCGGCCGCGTGTGCTGCTATCTTGTGAGCAATAATGCCGTCTCTTACATCATCTACATTTGGTAACCCCAAATGCTCCTTTGGCGTAACATAACAAAGCATCGCCACGCCATAAGATGCCGCCAATGCCCCGCCTATGGCTGATGTTATATGATCATACCCAGCTCCGATATCACTCACCAGTGGGCCAAGCACATAAAATGGTGCATTATGACACCACTCTTGTTGCAATTTTACATTATACTCTATCTGATTTAGTGGAACGTGTCCAGGCCCTTCTACCATAACCTGCACATTTTTATCCCACGCACGAAGTGTCAGTTCGCCTAAAATTCTAAGCTCACTTAGCTGAGCCTCATCTGTAGCATCATACAAACATCCGGGACGCAAACTATCGCCTAAGGATAGTGCAACATCATATTTGGCACAAATATCACAAATTTCATCAAAGGCTTCATAAAATGGATTTTCCTTATGATAGTGCATCATCCACGTTGCCATTAAACTACCACCACGGCTTACAATACCCATTTTACGCTTTGAAATAAGTGGCATAAATTTAAGCAAAAAACCAGCATGTATCGTAAAGTAGCTTACCCCTTGCTTTGCCTGACGTTCAAGTACTTCAAGCATTGTCTCAATATTTAAATTTTCTATATCACAAACATCGTGGATGATCTGATACATCGGCACCGTGCCTACTGGCACACTTGAATTAGCGATGATTGCTGTGCGTATAGCATCTAGATCGCCTCCAGTGCTTAGATCCATCACCGTGTCAGCACCGTATTTTAAGCAAACTAAAAGCTTTTGAAGCTCACCACTTATATCGCTTGCCATACTTGAGTTGCCTATATTTGCATTTACTTTTGTTTTAGCATCTATGCCGATAGCCATTGGAGTTAAGTTTGTGTGATTTATATTGGCTGGTATTATCATCCTACCATTCGCAACCGCATCTCTGACAAACTCAGGCTCAAGGGCTTCAACCTTAGCCACATAAGCCATCTCAGGCGTTATGATACCTTGCTTGGCATAATACATCTGCGTTGGTGTTGCGTCATTTACTCGGCTCTTAACCCACTCTTTTCTCATTTTATCTCCAAATTAAATCGGACAATTTTACTACAAATTAACTTCTTTTATGCTTTAAAGGAGATTTGAAATGCAAATTTTTAAATTTGCAAAAAGTTTTATAAACAAGTAAAATGCAAGTTTTAAAAGTGTATAATATCGTAACATTTTTACAAAATTATAATATAAAAATTTAGATTTTAAATTTAAATCTTTAAAGTTATTATACAAAAAATGTATAAAACTACACAAATTTATTATCAGTCTGAAAGGATGAGTTTTGCTTGATATCTCTTTGATAATGCTCGGAGCTGGTAGTTCTAGCCGTTTTGAGCTACCTGTAAAAAAGCAGTGGCTTCGTATCGGCGATGATCCACTTTGGTTAAGGGCTACAAAAAATTTGAGTGAATTTTACACGTTTAAAGATATTATAGTAGTTAGTAAAGAGTGCGAATATATGGCTAGGTTTGCCCCTGATTATAAATTTATCCAAGGTGGCGAGACACGCCAGGAGAGTCTAAAAAACGCACTTGCTGTTTTAAGTAGTGAGTTTGTTTTAGTTAGTGACATAGCTCGTCCGTGTATCACTCGTGAGCTATTTTTAAAGATAATAGACGGCTCAAAACAAGCTGACTGCGTTGTCCCAGCTCTAAAAATAGCAGACACCGCCTATTTGGGCGATGAGCAAATTGATCGTGAGCGAGTCAAACTCATACAAACTCCACAACTCTCACGCACAAATTTACTGAAAAAAGCATTGCAAACTGAAATTACCTACACCGACGATAGCTCGGCGATAAAGGCTGTTGGCGGTAGCGTATGGTATGTTCAAGGCGATGAACTAGCACATAAGATAACAACTAAAAATGACCTTACCAAAGTCCCATTAATGCCACCAAGCACTGAGCAGTTTGTAGGCACTGGCTTTGATGTACACCAATTTAAAACAGGGCGACCATTATGGCTGTGTGGAGAAAAGATAGAATTTGAACTCGGGCTTAAAGCTCATAGCGATGGAGATGTCGCTCTACACGCACTCACAGATGCTATGTTGGGTGCAGCTGGACTTGGTGATATAGGCGAGCTTTTCCCTGACACGGATAATAAATTTAAAGATATTAGCTCAATTTTTTTACTAAAAATGGCATATGATAAAATCTTAAGCGTTGGATATGAACTAGTAAATGCTGATATCACGATAATGGCAGAACGCCCAAAAATCTCTAAATTTAAAAGAAAAATGGAGCTAAATATCGCAAATGCTCTGCAAATAGCACCAAATCGCATAAATGTTAAGGCGACAACGACAGAGAAGCTAGGCTTTATCGGACGTGGCGAAGGCATAGCCGTAGTCGCAAGTGTAAATTTAAAATATTATGACTGGACTAAAAAATGAGAATACTAATTGTAGAAAATGAGATATATCTAGCTGGCTCAATGGCTAGTAAACTAGGTGATTTAGGTCATGAGTGCGAGATTGCAAAAAGCGTGAAAGAAGCGATCGGAAAGGATGATAGCTTTGATGTTGTGTTACTTTCTACCACACTTCCTGGACAAGACTTTTACCCAATAATTGATAAATTTAAAGAGCGTATCATTATACTTTTAATAGCCTATATTAGCAGCGATACAGTGCTAAAACCGATACAAGCTGGTGCCGATGATTACATACAAAAGCCATTTATGATAGAAGAGCTGGTGCGAAAGATAAACCACTTTGAAGAGCATAGGCGTATAAAATCCATAGTAAAAAACTATGAAAACTACATACAATATAGTCTTGAACATTTTAAAATAAATGAATTTGATCCTAAAAAAATAAAGCTACCGTTGCTTATAAAAACACCAAAGATAAACTACGCTGATAAATTTGTCTATACATTTATGCAAATGACAAAAAATCTATTTATATTTACTCCAGCCACAAGCTTTAACGATGTAGAAAAAGCGATAAAACAAAATGCTCAAGAACATATCTATATCACGAATTTTCAGCTTTTAAAACAAGATGAGCGTGATAGAATTTTAGTCGCCGTTTATAAGAAAAAAGTGATTATCTCCACAACCGACCTCGAGCAAAGTGCCCCATTTGAGACACTTGAGATAGCAAATAATGATCAACTTTTTAGCATAGATGAGATCGTAACGATTGATAATTATATAAAATATGTAATAAGCAATTACCAAGATAGATTCCCTGATACGGAGCTATCTAAGAAACTCGGAATTTCACGCAAATCACTTTGGGAAAAGAGAAAAAAATATGACATCATTAAGAAAAAATAAACAAATTTTTATAAATAAAGAGGCTTATGGCACACTTGAACTGATAAAAAATCAACTATTATCAAATTTTAACTCATTTATGGACTACGATCAGATAAAAAGCGTCAATGAGAGTGGCTACTTTGATGGTGAACCAATGCCTTATTCATTTGGTTTTGCTCCATTTGGCGATATAAATCAGCAATTAATAAAAACTCTAAAAAATGGCGATATAGTTGATATTGTATTAAAAGATCGCGTAGTCGGCGAGATAAGGGTCAAAGATACTTTTAGGCTTGATGCTCAAACGCGTAAAAATAATATATTTTTAGCAAATGAATCAGCCAAAGGTAAGCAACTAAGGCTAGGAGAATACTCCATCAGTGGGGATTTTGAAATTTATAATGAAAATATGAAGGAGACGAAGCAGCGACTACATAAAGCTATACAAGATATGAAAGCTAGACGCATAACGGCGGTATTTATCACTGCAGATCCATTTAATAGGGCACACGAACGACTCGTGCGAATGACAATAGATAAAACCGATCTTGTGATTATATTTCTCATTAGGACGCTTGATGAGAGGCATATTGATTATGCACTAAGAAAGCGTGTGCTTGATTATTTTACTCAAAATTATCTACCATCAAATAGAGTTTTTGTATTTCCTCTTGAAAACACGACGCTTTTTAACTCACATACAAACCCAACTCTTGAGTGTATAACAGCTCACTCTATCGGTGCAGATAAGCTTGTTATAGGACAAAACCACTCAGGTATTGGTATGTTTTTTGATAGTAATCAAGCTCACACAATACTAGACCGCTATAAAAATGACTTAAATATGGATATAGTTGTGCTGCCTGAGCTTGTATATTGTAATGAGTGCAAGACTCTTGTTAGCACAAAAACATGCCCACACGGACAACATCATCATATCAAATACCATCCAGCCACGATAAAAGAGCTATTTTTTAAAGGCATTATGCCACCAGCTATACTGGTGCGACCTGATATATCGGCGATAGTGCTAAGTGAACTATATCCAAAGCGTTTTGAAGGGCTACAAAAGCTATGTGATGATCTATTTCCAAACTCTGGACTGCTTGAAAGTCACACAGATCGCGACTTTTACGTTGAGCTTATGAAGTTGTATCAAACATCATCATTGACATAAAGTAAATTTGGCGTTTTAAACAAACGCCAAATTTAACTAGACTAATACATTAATCTTTTCTGTACTTTTTTGAGAAATTTCTATCTCTTGGATAGGCTTCTCATTAAAATGTTTCTTTTTGTCTACTTTTTGTTTTATATCCTGCCTTTCGCACTCTCTAAGGCGTCATAAATATCACGCAAAGAAAATGGAATGCACTCCCTACCAAAAGCAACATTTTAAATCCTTTTGATAATGTAATCAAAACTAGCAAGTTTTTTAAATTTACAAATCAATCTCTTTGCAGCTTCTTTGTAAATATCTCTTTTTGTATCACACTCACTTCTGTCTTCTCCATACGGATAAACTTTAGTACAACCATCACTAGCATAATATCAATCTATACCAAATACAGACATTGCAAACGATAATAGCAATACAACTAAAGCTAACTTTTTCATTTTTACTCAATTAATAGTAGTATATTAGAAATTAAGTTATCTTTAAATAATTTTTTAAATTTTTATATATTTTTAGATACAATTATATCAAAAAAGGAATTTTATGCAAAAACTATTTTTGACATTTTTTGGCATAGGATTGTTACCAAAAGCACCTGGGACTTGGGGAAGTATAGCTGGGGCGATAGTAGCATATCTAGTGCTTTTAGCATTTTCGAATACAACTTTGTTTTTAGCAAGTATATTGTTATTTTTAGTAAGCATTAGTATCATAAACGAATACGAAAAAAGTGTAGGCGAACACGATAGCTCACATATAGTAATTGACGAAGTGGCTGGTGTATGGTTGGCGATCGCTATAAGTGGCGGAACTATAACTCAAATTTTGCTCTCATTTGTATTTTTTAGAGTGCTTGATATCACAAAGCCATCTATCATCGGTAGGATAGATAAAGATGTAAAAGGTGGACTAGGGGTAATGGGAGATGATATGGTGGCTGGATTTTTCGCTGGACTTATGAGTGCTATAATATATGGAATCTGCTTAAAACTCGGAGTAAATTTAATCTAATACCCCTTAGTTGCATTTTCGATATTAATCACTCTAGCTTCAATGCCTTGTTTAGTCTTAACAACAGCGATACTAGCACCATAAAACATACAAATGTAAAATTATAAGAATTTAAAGTAAGGAAAATTTTAAAAAGTGCGTTTAAATAGTTATTTACAATGATTTTATTTAAAATAAGGTGGTAAAAATATTTTTACATTACTTTACAAATATTAATCAAATTTGATTAATATGCAATAAAATATTTAATATCTTTTTTACAATATCTATCATAATAAGCTTAATAGTCCATAGTAGTTAATTAATAATGAAATAGACAGCACAACTACTCCCTATTTTATAAAAAATGTAGTTGATTTGATTATTTATTTTTTATAATAATTGGCTATATTTTAACTTTATGCTAATTTATTTGAATTTAATATTAAATAGCTAGTTTTTACGATTTTTACGATTTTTTATACCTTGATTTTCACTCTCTTCTATCTGTATAACGTAGGTTGGATTTTTCTTTTTTGTCTCTGTATCTAAGTATGAGATGAGCTTTGCGTCTACATTTTTATGTGAACAAACAAGCAGAATAAAACTAAAATAGGCATTTGCCTCTTTTGGAATTTTATTTTCTACTTTTAGTGGTATAGTTAAATTTGCAGTAAAATACCGCACCAGCCCAAACAAAGCATTTTTGTCTAAATTTTGATCAGATACCATACGTAAAAGGTCGTTTATATTAAGTTGTTTTGTTTGTGCCGATGAGATTTTAGATACCTTTTGCTGTGGTTGTGTGTCGCCTTTTGAGATAAATTTAATAAGAGCAAATAACAAAATGGCAATAGCTACGAGCAAGACCACTATGATAAAAACTACAATGATCTTGCTTGAAATCATATTATAATTTAGTACAAATTTGACGCTTAAAATATGCTAGTATAGACATAGCAAACATTATGCAAAGTCCGATATATACGAAATTTGGCACCGGTAGAGGATCTCCTGCAGCATATGAGTGCATACCTGCAAGATAAAAATTCACGCCAAAATATGTCATTATAATCGTCCAGTAGGCAAAAAATGATGCGACTGCAAAAGCGTATTGTCCATTTAGCTTTGGTACAAATCGCATATGTAATACCGCAGCATAAACTAGTATTGATACTAATGCCCACGTCTCTTTGCTATCCCAGCCCCAGTAGCGTCCCCAGCTCTCATTAGCCCACACGCCACCAAGAAAATTACCAAGTGTAAGTAGACTAAGCCCAAGTATCATCGCCATCTCATTTATACGTGTAGCCTCTGTGATATTGCGTGAGATTTCAGGGTTTGGCTTTGTTTTATTTTGCATTATAATCAGCAATAAAACAAAACCGCCAAGCAACGCACAAAGCCCTAAAAATCCATAACTAGCCGTTATAACTGAAACGTGTATTGTTAGCCAATAGCTTTGAAGGACAGGCACAAGCGTAGTAATCTGTGGATCCATCCAGCTAAGATGTGCGACAAATAGAGTGATACCAGCAAGTATAGATGTTAAAGCGATGGCTATTGGACTACGTTTTGAAAAGACTATACCACTAAGTCCAAGAGCCCACGCTATATACACCATCGACTCATACGCATTGCTCCAAGGTGCGTGTCCTGCGATATACCAGCGAAGTGCTAGACCTATCGTATGAGCTACAAAAGCCAGCATATTTACACCATAAACAGCCTTTACTACGCGATCGATATTAACCTTTGGAGCGAGCATTTTAACAAAGACAAATATCAAAAGTACAAAACCAGCGAGCAGATAAATAGGTGTTAATCTGTCAAAAATTTGAGCCTTGTTAAATAAAAGCTCCATATTTATCTTTGTTTGACTTGGGATAATCGCCGCACCATACTTTTGCTGATAGGTAAAAATTTTATCCAAAGCTGCGTCAGCCTTACTCCAATCCTGTGTCTTTACACCATTATCAACTGCGACAAAATAATCTTGCATCATCGCACTTACTAATTTTGCCTCTTCTGGCGAAAAATACATCATCGCAGAAGTTGGTGAATACCACGAATTTGATGGGTCATCTTGCTTAGGGAAAATTTTAAAAACTTCACCGATAAATATCATATAAAATACATTTAAACGTTCATCTATCTTTATCACATCCTTATCAAACACATTTCGTGAGCCTGGGTGTTTTCTGTTAGCTATTTCAGCAAATTTAGTCAGCTTGTATTCACTTCCGCCATCATTGCTAAATTTAAAAAAGTCATTAAAAGTAGCGTATTTGACATTTTCATCTATGCCAAGCTCTTTTTTTAGCTCCTTGCTTGTACCCACAGCGATGATTGGCTCATTTCGCCAAAAATCAGGCGATACCATTATCGATAAAATAGCTTGATTTGAGTTTAGTGACCCGACGCTATCATCTCTATGAAATTTATTTAAAACCTCTTTGCTAAGTGTATCAAACGGCTTTACCCTGCCGTCTGGACTTTGCACTAGCAATCTAGCAAGTTTATCAGCGTGTTCTTTGCTGACATTTGGTAAAAAGTCAGCTGCATTTACCTCACTAGCACTAAAAGCCACTATACCAGCCACCAAAAACGAAGCTAACTTTTTAACACTATCTCTATCTATCAAACGAGCTAACTTTTTAAATCTACTATCTGGACTTATAACATTTAGCAAAAATCCAATACCTAAAAGAAAATATCCTATATATGTTGGAATTTTACCTGGGTCTTTATTGACAGAGAGTATGGTGCCACGCTCATCTTGATCGTATGAGCTTTGGAAAAAGCGGTATCCGTCATAATCAAGTACATGATTCATATAAATTCTATAATCAAAACTCGGTGCATCGCCATCTTTAACCACAACTTCACTCGCATAACTCATCGGAGAGTTAGAGCCTGGATAACGCTTAAGTTCAAAATCTTTAAGATACAAACTAAATGGCAATCTTATCTGCTGAAGTCCCCACGACGCAGTAAATAATCTATCTTTCATGACAACCTTTGTAGGCTCTATCAAGTTAAAAAATAGCGTCATCTCTTTACTATCTCCGTTATAGCTTAACTTTGCTATAAGTGCGTCAAATTCGCTATTTTGCGTCTCTACTAGCTTTTTGCTAGCCTTGGCAGATATGAGTTGCGGTGCGAAATTTACACCAGCTATCGTATAAAGATGCATAGGTAAAAACTCATTTACACTTCCGGCTTCAAATGCAACCTTAACATTGTCAGCCATTGAAAATTTAGATATTTCTTGATTTGATGTTATATTAAATTTATTATTTTCAAAGGTAAAAAGCACATACTTTTGACCTTGTTTTGGCATAGCGTTAAATATAAAGCTAATATCTCCAGCCACAACCTCTTCGCCCTCTAATAGATATATCTCCTCTCTCTCGCTCTGATTTGATATAACTAGATCTATTACCGGCTTACCACTTTCATCCTCTACAAATTTATAAGCTGCATTTGGTATATATTTAACATACTCAAGCTGTGCATTACCATCAGGAAGTTTTAGATCTAGCTTGAAGCCTTTCTTTACATTTTCTAAACCAACTGGAATCTGAGCAAAAATTTCATTACCGTCTACTATTGTGCTAAGCGATAGATGTGAGCCTTTTGTTGTTACTATATTTGTTTCGCTATTTTCTCTTATATGGACATCACCCTCAAAACCGAGATATCTTGTTATACCGGCACCAAGCAATATCACTAAAAATCCAACGTGAAACAGCAACGCTGGAAGTTTTTTTAAATTTATTAGCTTATATCTATATACATTATAAGCTAAATTTATACCAAGCAATAGCTGCACCAACGCAAACCAACTCGCTCCATAGACATACATCCACGCCATTGCAGTGCTGGTTTTAGTCTCGATTATAGTTGCTACGCCACTTCCTATGGCAAAAACTATCATTAGCACTATAGCCGAGGTCATACTAAAAAATGCGGACACAAAGTTAAACATACACACCTCTTTTCAATATCTTTAAATTTTATCTTAGATAACTACCCTGCTTTTTCTCAGTCGAGACAGGTTTGTTTTCGCTTTTGTCTTGCTCGACTAATGCATTTTTACCTTTTAAGAAGGCGATGATAGCACCAAGGTCGTTGTTGCTTAAAAATTTAGCTTCATTTTGCATGATGATCTTGCCACTACCGCCAAATGACGGATCGCTCCTATATGATACTACAGAGTCTTCTATATCTTGTGCACTTATATCTTTAAGTGCGGTTGAGCCATATGGCTTTTTACTCGCATCATCGCCGTGACAGCTCGCACACTTTTTCGCATAAAGCTCAGCACCCAAAGATACACTATATCGCCCTTTATGATCGACTCCGATTTTTAAAATTCTATTGTCTTTATAGCGTCTTGGATCTTCATCAACTGATATCGAAATTTTTTGATTTTTCTCATCTGCATATTTTTGTGCCATATCTGCAAGCTCCTTGCCAAAGTCACCATAAGCTTGTATATAATACACTTGCGATGCACTAAAAGCACTCGCCACAAACAAAGACGCTAAAAAAGAAATTTTTAATACCTTCATATACTTTCCTTATAATGTGCCATAAATTTATAAATAACTCGTGATTATATCATAAGTTGTTTAAATAAAGCCAGACTTTTGATAATAGTGTTGATGAAATTAGCTTGATTTGGTAGATAAAACAATATAAATTTAATAAAAAAATGATAAGAATTTTTAATTAAAATTATTAAATTACGGTAATTAATCTTTTAAATTTAAAAATCCCAAGCTGGGATACCAACTTGGGATAAGTAGAGTTTAGTTAGACTAAACGATATTAGAATGAGTATTTAGCCTCAAATCTTAGCTTCTCTTGTTTAGTCTCACCCTCACCTTTTACATCTTTAGTTAAGAATGAGTAGAATGAGCTAAATTTAAGCTTTTTGTTGTATTGATAAGATACCTTTGGCATAATCTCTTCATACTCAATTTTGTCATCCGCAGATAGTTTAACCTTACCATTGATATAATCAACACCACCATAGAATTTATCATATCCATAGCCAAGTGTTACAAACCAGAAATCACCCTTACCTTTTGCGAAAGTATAGTCTGTGCCCTCTGCTTCATCGCTAAATAGTTGCTCACCTGGTGCTATAAGATGACCCTTATCTTCTATAGAAAATGATGTTGCACCATAATCTTTAGCTTTCCAACCTATATAACCAGCAGATATGTCAGCACCATATAGTCCTGTAGATAGCTCAAATGCATAGTAGTTACCATCATTATAACCTGCAGTACCTTTTAGTTTGCTATCGGCATTATTGTTGATATATTGACCAGTAAAGCCTACATTTACATCATCAGTTATATCAAAGCTACCAACTAGCTCAACACCTATAAGATCAGCTGCATTTGTAACAGTAGCATACCATAGTTGAAAGCTTATCGGATCGTATGAGCCTATGATAGCAGCACCATATAGGTTACCAGCATCATAGCCTGCTTCCCTAACAGTTTTAAATAAATCACCATCAGTCTCACCGTCAAGATTTTCAAGTGCATCAAATGCGACAGCAGCTAGTGTCAAGCCCTCTATGTCTTGATTTAAAATTTTAATACCTGTGCCGATAGCGTCATCATCAAAGAATGTACCTAAGTCTTGCTTACCAGCTATCACGGTAGTTTTACCGATTGTATAGCCTAAATATGCTTTATATACATTAAATGTTGAATCTGTATTTGTTTTATTAGTGCCCATATGTCCGCTACCTGAATCGTCTGTAGCATTATATCTAAGACCTAAAACACCAAAGAAGTTATCATCTATGGCAGCTTTAAAATCTGTTATGATTTTAAAGCCATGTCCTGACTCAGAACCAGAATGTCCACCTGCTCTTTCTCTTTTATTTGTATATCTATATCTAGCCATACCGCTTACATCTACATTTTTTATAGCCTCTTCAAGTGGTGTCGCAGACGCAACGCTTGAAAATGCACCTAGGGCAATCAAAGCTGCTAAACTAATTTTAGTTAGTTTCATAAAATTCTCCTTTTAAGAAATTGTTGTGGAGCTATTATAATACATATTTTTGAAATTTTCCTTAAAATTTAGCAAATTTATTAAAATTTGTTACCAAATATTTACCAAAATAGACCAAAAATGGATAGTTTTATAAAATTATGCACCATAATACCACTAGCAATTGTATCTATCGCTATAAATTTTTAATGAAAATAAGTAATAGTAACGCTACAAATCATAGCTAATATAATGATAATGGGTATAAATTTTATTTTTTACCTAGCATATGACTAAACAAATCACAATGATAAAAAATTAAAGATAAAAAAAGGGGCAGTTTAACAAGCCCCTTAAAAGGAGTTCTATTTTTGATTGCTTAAGTGTAATTATAACTGCACTGAGTAAATGAATGGCAATCAAAAGTTTATCTTTTCCTCTTTTGGAACTTTGATCTTTGTTTTTATGTTTTTCTTTTTTAAAGTGGGTTTTACTACATTGCTACGTAAGCCACCATCGCGTATAAGTAGCATACTCTCAAGTCTATCACCAATAAATGTCGCATACACAAGATCGCCTTTATCGTGATAGTATCTATCAGAACAGAACTTAGCACTACTTAACTTTGCGTTGCTTGTATCATTTGAAATGATAGTGTAGCAATATCTTGTATCTTGGTATGTTAGCTGAGTGATGACGCCTTTTATATGGCTTTTAATCAATTTTTGCACTACTGGTTTTGACTGAGATTTGGGTGCTGGTGTATTATGGCTACAACCGATAAATACAAATATAGCTAGTGTAAATAATATAAAATTTCTCATTGATGTTCCTATTTGATATAAAATGTGATTTTACTGGTATTGTGATTAATTTCTTCTTATTTTAAAATATTTTATGAGTAAATTCGTAGTAGAGTTTTAAAATTTATAACTTAATCAAACAACTAAAACATAAGTAAAATTATTAGAGTGTCTTTATGTTTAAATTATAGACTTTTTATGATTGTGACATTTTTTATAGATTAAAATATCTAATGTTTAACACATTCTTGACGCAAAACTATCAAAGGATAGCAAAATATGTGTAATTATTTAAATTAAACTTTTAAAAATAACTCTCTAAAAGCAAGAAATTTTGACTTAATAGCAACTCTTTAAGGAGATAAAGTATGTTTAACCTTAACCAAGCCAAACATACTTTTGATTTGGTTTTAACTTAAGCCGATACGTTTAATACGTTACCATCACCAAATTCAGCTATCTTTTTATCTATAATTTCAAGTGCTTTGTCTATAGTTTTTTGAGAGATCTCAGGTAGCTCGCCACCCCACGCTTTCTGTGCTTGCTTAAAGCCATTTAGTATGCCTTCACGACCTACTTTTAGCTTATTTAAGTCATCACCAGCACCATTTAGCACAAAATTTGAAAGTCTATCAGCGGTATTTTGTATGCCAAAGTATCCATCTTCGCCCACTAAAGCATTTGCCTCATCTACGCTTAGCTCACTAATGGCTTTACCATTATAACCTATCGCAGTGTAGTCTATACCGCTTAAAATATCCATTAAATTTTCTGGTGCCTTAAATCCACTAAAAAGAGTATCTAAGCCACCCTGTGCGTTTATCTCATTTAATGCTTTGGCTGAAAACTCTAAAAAATAGCTATTTGAGATCTCTTTGACGCTCATTTGTGTAGCTTTTTTGAGTGTGTCTGTGTCATTTAAATTTAAAGCGTTTAAATTTGTATTTTGATCTTGTGCTTTTTGAGTGTCATTTTTACAGTTTTGTGCGATGTCTGCTACTTTGTAGGCACTTGTATTTATGCTAACTTGCATTTTAGCTCCTTTATCTTTAGTGTAACATCGGTAAATTTTGGATTTTATTTAATTTTTGCAGATTTAGATTATAAATTTAAAAGGACGCTCAAATTTGAGCGTCCTAAAATAAGTTATTTGCCAAGTGTTGCGTTTAGTAGCCAAATAGCTTTTTCATACTTCTCAACTTTCTCTTGAGCATAAGCTTGAGTACCGACATCACCCTCAGCGATCTCATCAAGCTTCTTAAACTCGCCCAAAAGATGTTTATAATCAGCCAAGATCATCTCTAAAGCCTCTGTTGGAGCGTAACATGGCTTTGGCTCATACTTTATGCAACTTAGTTTCTCTAGCTCAGCTGTACCTATAACTGCCTTACCGCCGATGATAATAGCTCTTTCTGCTGTATCATCAAAGATCTCACTCATATCATTATAAGCTTTTTCTGTGTATTCGTGGATACTGAAAAACTGAATACCTTTTACATTCCAATGGATATCATGAAATTTTACATATAATGCATGTGCATCAGCCTGAATTTTGTTTAGTTGTTCTACTACTTTTGACATATCGTCTCCTTTTAATTTATTTATGGGAGAATTATAGCAAATTTTATTAAATATTTAGTAACTAGATAATAATTTTTATTGTTTAGTTAAATTTTGTATTTGTCCCCAGCGAGATTCGAACTCACGACCTCAAAATTAGGAATTTTGCGCTCTATCCAGCTGAGCTATGAGGACATTTTGTATAATTTAAAGTTCAATTTATAAATTTACTAGCTTTTTAAAACCAATAAATTTAAAGGACGAAATAAATCGCCCTTTTTATTTATAAAAGCGTTCTTATCGCTTTAAAATTTCAAAATTATTAGAGTAAAAAATTTCACTCTAAATTTTTAAAATAGCTAATCTAGACTTTAGCCATTTCTCTTTTTAATGATCTCTTCGCTTACATTCTTTGGAACCTCTTCGTAGTGATCAAATTCCATAGAGTAAGTCGCACGACCTTGTGTTTGAGAGCGTAGATCGGTAGAGTAGCCAAACATCTGTGCTAAAGGACAAAACGCTGTAACTATCTTATTGCCACTTCTTTCATCCATTGAATTTACTTGACCGCGACGTTTATTAAGATCTCCTATAACATCGCCCATATACTCCTCAGGTGTCTCAACTTCAACTTTCATCATAGGCTCAAGTATAACGGCACCCGCTTTTTTTGCACCCTCTTTAAAGCCCATAGATGCAGCAAGTTTGAATGCCATCTCCGAGCTATCAACTTCGTGGTAACTTCCGTCAAATAGCGTAACTTTAACATCTTCAACTGGATAACCAGCTAAAACACCACTTTGAAGTGCCTCTTTGCAGCCTTTTTCAACAGCAGGAATATACTCTTTTGGTACAACGCCACCTTTGATATCATTAACAAATTCAAATCCACTACCCGGCTCAAGTGGCTCAAGACGTAAGAATACGTGTCCGTATTGACCACGACCGCCTGATTGTTTAGCGTATTTATACTCTTGCTCAACTGGTTTACGGATAGTCTCGCGGTATGCAACCTGTGGTTGACCAACCTCTGCATCTACCTTAAACTCACGAAGCATACGATCTACAATGATCTCAAGGTGAAGCTCACCCATACCCGAGATGATAGTCTGTCCACTCTCCTCATCGGTGCCAACTCTAAAGCTTGGATCTTCTTGAGCTAGTTTTTGAAGTGCAATAGCCATCTTTTCTTGATCTGCCTTAGTTTTTGGCTCAACTGCGACAGAAATAACTGGCTCTGGGAAATCCATCTTCTCTAAAATAACTTTATCTTTTTCACTTGTAAGCGTATCACCTGTTAGAGTATTTTTAAGCCCAACAACCGCACCGATCTCACCAGCGTGAAGCTCTGTTATCTCCTCGCGTTTATTTGAGTGCATTTTCAAAAGACGACCGATACGCTCTTTGCTATCCTGGACGGTGTTGTATGCATAACTACCACTCTCTAAACTACCACGATACACGCGGATAAATGTAAGCTGTCCTACAAATGGGTCAGTCATAATCTTAAACGCAAGGGCAGCAAATTCGCCATCATCAGTTGATTCTACAGCTACTTCTGTGCCGTCTTCATAGACACCTTTAATAGCTTCAATCTCATCTGGTGCTGGAAGATAAGCTACAACCGCATCAAGCAATGGCTGGATACCCTTGTTTTTAAATGCTGTTCCACAAAGCATAGGCGTAATAGTCATTCTTAAACAACCGGCTTTTATGCCTTTTACTATCTCTTCCTCGCTTAATTCTTCACCACTAAAAAATTTCTCCATTAGACTATCGTCTGTTTCTGAAACTGCTTCTATAAGTTTTGCTCTATACTCTTCAGCTTTTTCAAGCAAATCAGCTGGAATTTCTTTTACTATATAATCTGTTGGTTTTTTATCATCTTCCCAAACATAAGCTTTCATCTTTACTAGATCGATAACGCCTTTGAAGTTATCCTCAGCTCCGATTGGAATTTGAATAGGCACCGGATTTGCTTTTAAGCGATTTCTAATCTGGCTTTCTACATTGTAAAAATTTGCACCGATTCTATCCATTTTGTTTACAAAAACTATTCTTGGAACGTGGTATTTATTTGCCTGTCTCCAAACGGTCTCAGATTGTGGTTGGACGCCACCAACCGAACAAAATACAGAAACAGCACCATCAAGAACACGCATAGAACGCTCAACTTCGATAGTAAAATCAACGTGTCCCGGAGTGTCTATAAGGTTTATCTGATGATCTTTCCAAAAACAAGTAGTAGCAGCCGACGTTATCGTGATACCACGCTCTTTCTCCTGTTCCATCCAATCCATCGTAGCAGCACCATCATGCACTTCGCCGATCTTATGACTCATACCAGTAAAGAATAAAATTCTCTCGCTCGTAGTGGTCTTGCCAGCGTCAATATGAGCTGCGATACCGATATTTCTAACCATATGTAATGGTGTTTTTCTATCTGCCATAAGAACCCTTTCTTACCAGCGGTAATGTGCAAATGCTTTATTAGCCTCTGCCATTTTATAAGTATCCTCTTTCTTCTTAAATGAAGCACCTTTTGAATTTGCAGCGTCAAATAGCTCATTTGCAAGTTTATCTATCATAGTTCTTTCGCTTCTTTTTCTAGCATAAGTGATAAGCCAACGAATAGCAAGTGCTTGTTGACGTGCTGGGCGAACCTCAACTGGAACTTGGTAAGTCGCTCCACCAACACGGCGTGATTTTACCTCCAAGAGAGGTTTGACATTTTCAATAGCGTCGTTAAATACATCTATGCCTTTAACATCGCCACTTTTTTTCTCGATAGCCTCGATCGCACCATACATTATCTCAGTAGCGACACTTTTCTTACCATCATACATAAGTGAGTTAATAAATTTAGTGATTACTTTATTTCCATATATCGGATCAGGTAAAACTTCCCTTACAGGGGCTTTTCTTCTTCTCATTTGATTATTCCTTCAAATTTTATAAATTTTACTCAAACGCAACCAAATTTATGTGGCGTCTGCGAACCTAAATTTTATTTTTTACTAGCCGCTGCTCCAGCTTTAGGGCGTTTGGCACCATATTTAGAACGTGAAACTGTTCTTTTAGCAACACCTGCAGTATCTAATGCACCACGAACAATGTGATATTTAACACCTGGCAAGTCTTTAACCCTACCACCACGGACTAGCACGATGCTGTGTTCTTGTAGGTTATGACCCTCACCACCGATATAGCTAATGACTTCAAAACCACTTGTTAGCCTAACTTTGGCAACTTTTCTCAAAGCTGAGTTTGGTTTTTTAGGAGTTGTTGTATAAACTCTCGTGCAAACTCCTCTTCTTTGAGGACAATTTTTTAGCGCTGGAGATTTTGACTTTGTCGTTACCTTTTTGCGCTCATTTCTGACCAATTGATTTATGGTTGGCACAGTAATTCCTTTCAACTAAATTTATTAAAAAAGAGCAATTTTATTTAAAATTTGCTTAAAAGATGGTTAAACACTAATGATTAAAATTTAGCTTTTACTTATTTTATTAAAGCTCTACTCGTAAATTCCTTTTGCCATAAAGCCTTGATTGTCTTTTAAAATTTTACCCTTTGCTATCATAAACTCTAGGTTTAAATTCTCATCAAAAAGCAAAATATCTGCGTCATATCCATTTAAGAGCTGCCCCTTTTTACTGCCCAGAGCAATAGAATTTGCCACATTTGTCGTAAAAAATGTAAGTGCCTCTTCAAGTTTAAAGCCATCATTTATAAAACTTATAAACTCTTCAAATATCGCTTTTACACTTGCAACACCGATTTTAATCAACTTTCCATCACTATCATAATTTGAGTAACTTCCGTATCCATCGGAGCTAATAGTAGTTTTGTGAGTAGAAATTCCAAGTGATTTTATACGTTTTACCGCTTCAAGTGGCGTAATCTTATTTTTACAAGTTAAGTCAATATAGCCACCGTCTTTTGTAAATTTAATAGCCTGAGCAAATAAATTTTCATTTCTATTTACATGTGTAGGCTGAAAAAATGTAATAGGTATATCATATTCGCTAAGTACGTCATACACTAACTCAAGTCCTTTTTGCCCATCTCCCATATGCAGTGTAGTGTGTCCGGATTTGGAGCTTATCATACCAGCAACACGTCCCGCAGAGACAATACGAGCCAACTCATCACGTGTTACAGATGATGAGCGATGATCGCTTATAGCAAGTTTCGTGCCAATAATAGTCTCTATAAAAACGATATCTTTTTGTATATTACCAGTTATAGTCGGAGTGTCAGCGTTATAGGCTCCGGTATGTACGTAACAGCTTATGCCCTCATCATTTAAAGCATTTGCCTTAGCGACTAGATTTTCTACACTCCTAGTCGCACTATCAGTACCTAGCAATCCTACTGCTGTCGTGATACCTGCTTTGATAAATTTAGAGAGCATTATCTCGGGTACTCTTGTTTTAAATCCGCCCTCACCGCCACCACCAGTTATATGTACGTGCTTATCTATAAGTCCAGGGGTAGCAATGAGTTTTGAGCCGTCTATTTGCTTTAAATTTGGCAAATTTGGCGAGAGATCATTATCTATGCATACTATTTTACCATTACATACAAAAATATCTTTACGTCCTAAAAATTTTGGTGAAAAAATTTCAATATTTTTTATAAGCAACATTACTAAGCCTTTTTGCTATCTATCTTTGCAATGCCTATGCCAGTTATAGCAAGTATCACGGCAAACACTATACCCATATAATTTACTACAGCCCAAGGCAGATACTCAATAGTCGCCACTCCAAGCGTAGCAGTCATATATGCACCAGCCGCAGACCAAGGTATGAGTGGGACTATAACAGTGCCAGAATCTTCAAGAGTTCTTGATAAATTTCTAGCAGCTAAGCCCTTTTCTTTGTAAAAATCTCTAAACATCTCACCTGGAACAAGTATAGATAAATATGAACTACCTGTTAAAAATGCGACTGTTACACAAGATGAGATAGTTGAAATGATAATGCCTGCCTGAGTTTTTACACTTGACATTATAGTATGTAAGACGACATTTAGCATACCTGTAACTGATAAAATTCCAGCAAAAGCCATAGCACAGATAACTAGCATAGTTGTTGAATTTACAGAGCTTACGCCACCACGATTTAAAAGCTTCATAATATCTTTTGAAAACTCTATATCAAGACCTGTCATATTTAGGTTAAAACCTGTCATAACTGAAACAAAGCCATTTTTAAGACTAAAATCTTGAAAAACTATACCAAAAATAATCGCTAAAAACGACGATATAAGCATAGCTGGTATAGTTGGCCACTTAAAAAATGAACCAGCTAAAACTATAAGAGCTGGAAGCAAAAGAATTATATTAAAATCAAAAACTTTATCAAGTTCACTTTGAAGCGATAATATAGAAGCTGATACGTCACCACCACTAGCTGCGTTTGAACCTATAAAAAAGTATATAAGTAATGCGACTATTGTAGCTGGTATAGTGGTGTAAAACATATGACTAATATGCTCATAAAGCTCTGAACCAGCAGCAATTGGAGCTAAATTGGTAGTATCTGAAAGAGGTGAGAGCTTATCTCCAAAATACGCTCCAGCCACGACCGCTCCGGCAGTAGCAGCAAGATCAACGCCAAGCCCTTGGGCTATACCCATAACAGCCACACCAACTGTTCCTGCTGAACCCCACGATGTGCCTGTAACTGTAGACAGAATAGCACATATCAAAAACGCCGTTACTACAAGGTATTTTGGACTAACTATCTCAACTCCGTAATAAATAATCATCGGAATCGTGCCTGAAAACATCCAAGCTCCTATCATAAAACCAACAGCCCAAAGTATCATAAGAGCTGGAAGCGAGCTTGAAATTTTCTCAATTATCCCAGCTTCTAGATCTTTGTAGCTATATCCGATCCACCAAGCTATAAATCCAGCAACAAGGGCTGATATGAGTATGATTGGCTCAACTTTTAGTTTAAGATAGCCAACTCCTATAGCAAGTCCTAAGATCATCACTAAAATTGGCATTACACTTTGTGTAAACGTGGGCTTGCGTTTATCATTTGACATTTTGGCCTCCTAAAAATTTAAATAATTTAAATCTATATTTAAAAGGCTTAAAATATTATTAAAATTTGATAAAAATTAATAATATTTAATAAATATGTAACAAATTTTAATCTCTTGCAACGGCATATTTACCACTACCCATAAAAACAAGGCAGAGTGCCATAGCTATATAAAGGTATAAAATCTCAGCTTTAAAACCACCGTATTGTGTAAGTGCCAATAAATTTGGATGTGCAACATAAAGTATAACAATTGAGTTAATAGCTATAATAGCCGATGAAATACGTGAATAAAAACCGATTATAAGTGCAAGTGGAGCGACCACTTCACCAATATAAACACCGTATGATAAAATTTCAGGCAAACCAGCACCGACAACCATCGATTTGACAAAACTAATGCCACCGGTAAGCTTCGCAAATCCGTGGATAAATAGACAAATTCCAAGTCCAAGACGGAGTAATAAAAGCCCCAAATCACTATTTTTTAACATTATACATCCTTTAAAATCAAGGATTATACTAAAAAATAGTAAATCAAATTTAATACATAGCCCCTAAAACAAGGGGCTAACAAAGAAAAAGAATATTAAATTTCTTTTAATTTTATCTTTTTATCTTTATAAAGACCAGTTCCAACAGGTATCATACGGCCTAGAATAACATTTTCTTTTAGATCTTCAAGATAGTCAAATTTAGCAGCTATTGATGCCTCTGTAAGCACCTTTGTAGTCTCTTGGAAAGATGCTGCAGATATAACACTATCACTACCGATAGCCGCACGAGTAACACCTAGAAGTATCGGCTCAGCAATGGCAGGTTCACCACCCATTCTCATAATACGCTCATTTTCTTCTTTAAATTTAGTACGCGAGATCATATCGCCAACGATAAAATTTGTATTACCACTATCAACGATCTTAACTTGACGCAACATCTGAGATACAATGATTTCAATATGCTTATCAGCTATCGCAACACCTTGACGGCGATAAACCTGTTGAATTTCACTAATCAAATAGTAATGGAGTGCCTTTTCGCCCAAAATTCTTAATATATCATGGCTTGAGATAAGACCATCAGTTAGTTTCTCGCCAGCATGAACAAACTCACCATTTCTAACTTGAATTTGACGTGTTTTATCTATAAGATACTCAGCTGTCGCACCATCCTCTGCTTCTATAATTATACGCTCTTTTGAGCGAAGTGGCTTGTCAAATCTTACAACACCATCAATCTCAGCAACAATAGCTGTATTTTTAGGGCGACGTGCCTCAAATAACTCAGATACACGTGGGAGACCACCGGTGATATCTTTTGATTTTGCGACCGCTTTTGGTGTCTTAGCTAAAATATCAGCTTGTGCAACATCTGCACCATCAGTAACGAAAATAGCTGTTTTTGGCTCAAGCTGATATCTCATAAGTCCACCTGTCTGTGTTGCTACAATGATAGTTGGTTTTACACCACTTGGCAGATACTCATTTATAACCAAACGGCTCTGTCCTGTAGCCTCATCAAACTGCTCAGCCGCACTATATCCTGGCTCGATATCTTCAAAGCTAACCACACCAGCCTCTTCTGCGATGACTGGGCTTGAGTATGGATCCCACTCAGCGATTATTAGCTTATCGCTACTCTCAGGTAGTGCGATAATAGTTTTTGTATCAACGGCTTCATTATCATCTAGCTGAATAATAGAATTTCTTGGAATGTAGTGGCGAACAGCCTCACGTCCATCTTTATCAGAAACGACGACAAATAGCCCTTTTTCAGTTACTTTATGACCCTTTTTTATCTCTTTAATACGCTCTAAATAATCACCATTGAGTATGAAAAATTTAACAATACCGATCGCACCTGATAAAATTTTCTGCGTTACTGGCTCTCCATCTGTTATCTTTAACTCACTTGCATAAGGGATACGATTTGGCACATTCCAGCCCTCTTTTATAATCTCTACAAGGCTTTCATTTGCACTTATCTTATCGCCATTTGCATAAGGGATATACATCTTTCCTTCGATCTTACCACTAACACCAGCAAGCTCATTTGGCTTTGCTAGATCGTGCCTACGGATAGTGTATTTAACCTCTTCTTTTTTGCCTTTAATAGTTATATTTACGTCTTCGTGAGCAAATTCTATCTCTACTTTACCGTCAATAGTTGATTTAATCTTTGGCTCTACTAGTAAAACAGCAGCACTTCTTCTATTTGCAACAATTATCTTACCATTGTTTTCGTATGTATTAAGGTTATAAAATCTTATAAAGCCCTCTTGCTGAGCGACTACTTGACGGTCTTGCTGCTCAGTTGATGCTGTTCCACCGATATGGAATGTTCTAAGTGTTAGCTGAGTTCCTGGCTCACCGATAGATTGAGCTGAGATGATACCGACAGCTTCACCTGGTTTGACTAGCTTACCTTCGCCCAAATTTATACCATAGCACTTAGCACATACACCTTTTGGTGCTTTGCAAGTAATAGGCGTCCTTATACTTACTGATTTTATACTAGCGTCTGCAATAGTTTTTGCCTTCTCTTCGTCAATAAGCGTACCTTCTGAAAATAAAATTTCATTTGTTATAGGATCAATCACATCATCAGCCAAAATACGACCCAAAATTCTCTCTTCTAAGCTCTCTATAAGTTCACCATTTTCTGTTATATCAGTGATCTCAACACCTTCGTGAGTACCACAATCATGCATAGTGACCTTGACATTTTGTGCGACATCTATCAACTTACGAGTAAGATAACCAGCGTTTGCAGTTTTTAACGCAGTATCCGCAAGACCTTTTCTGGCTCCGTGCGTAGAAATGAAGTATTCCATTATGTTTAGACCCTCACGGAAATTTGAGGTAATCGGAGTCTCAATAATCGAGCCATCTGGTTTAGCCATCAAGCCACGCATACCAGCAAGCTGACGAATTTGTGCCGCAGAGCCTCTAGCTCCAGAGTCAGCCATCATATAAATAGAGTTAAATCCACCTTTATCATTTTGGATAAGTTTCATCATCTCACCAGCAACAGAGTTATTTGTATCTGTCCAGATATCAACGATCTTATTATACCTCTCACTATCCGTTAACAGACCAGCTCCGTATTGACGCTGAATCTCACGTACCTTTTTCTTGGCTTCATCGATATGTTTTTGTTTGCTATCAGGAACTATAATATCAGCTATAGAGATCGAGATTCCAGCTTTTGTCGCATAACGGAAACCTAAATTTTTAAGCTTATCTAAAAAATCTGCCGTTACTTCAAGTCCACCATTGCGATAAACATAATCAACCAAATTCGCAATATCTTTTTTCTTCATTACTTTATTCCACATATTATCTGGAACAAAATCTGGTAGTATCGAACGAAGTATCAAACGTCCAGCGGTCGTAAACATCGTCCTATCATCTATCATTGTCTTTATCTTGGCATGAAGCCCTAGGGTATTTGCCTCTTCGGCTATCATAACCTCATCAACTGATGCAAAAATTTTATTCGCACCTTTTTCATCAGTTCGCTCTAAGCTTAAGTAATAAATCCCTAAAACCATATCTTGGCTAGGCACAGTTATAGCCTTACCGCTGGCTGGAAGTAAGATATTCATAGAGCTAAGCATTAAAATTTTACACTCTGCAATAGCCTCCTGCGATAGTGGCACGTGAACCGCCATCTGGTCACCATCAAAGTCTGCGTTAAACGCCGCACAAACTAGCGGATGAAGCTGTATTGCTTTACCTTCAACTAACACTGGATGAAACGCTTGGATGGATAGTTTGTGAAGCGTCGGAGCACGGTTTAGCATAACTGGGTGATCTTTAACAACCTCTTCTAAACACTCCCATACCTCGTTTGTCTTATCCTCTATCATTTTCTTAGCTTGTTTTACAGTAGTTGCATAGCCCTTTTCTTCTAAACGTGCTAAAAGGTGTGGCTTAAATAGCTCTAATGCCATTTTCTTAGGCAAACCACATTGATCCATTCTAAGCTTTGGACCGACAACTATAACGGAACGACCAGAGAAATCCACACGTTTACCAAGTAAATTTTGTCTGAAACGCCCCTGTTTACCTTTGATAATCTCGCTTAACGACTTAAGTGGACGTTTGTTTGCACCTTTTACGGCATTTGCTCTACGGCCATTGTCAAATAGTGCATCTACTGCCTCTTGAAGCATACGCTTTTCGTTTCTTATAATAATCTCAGGTGCATCAAGTTCTAAAAGACGCTTTAAACGACTGTTTCTATTTATTACACGACGATATAAATCGTTAACATCTGAAACAGCAAATTTACCGCCATCAAGGCTGACAAGTGGGCGTAAATCAGGCGGTAGCACAGGTAAATTTGTAATCATCATCCACTCTGGGCGATTGCCTGAGTTTAAAAAGCTCTCAATAACTTTTAAACGCTTAACAATAGTTTTTTTCTTTGCTTCTGAATTTGTAGCCTCAGCTTCAGCCTTAAGTTGCTCTAATGTAGCCATTAGATCAATATCAGTAAGCATATCGCGGATAACTTCACCACCCATTCTAGCGACAAAACCATTATTTTCATAGCGTTGAGCTAAGCTTTGATACTGTTCTTCATTTAAGACATCGTATTTTTCAACCTTTTTAGAATTCTCATTATCATAAAATGCCTCGCCTGGTTCTTCGACTATATATGCCTCATAATAAAGCACACGCTCAAGATCTTTCATTTTTATACCAAGCAACGTTCCTATGCGACTTGGAAGTGAATTTACATACCAAATATGAGCTACAGGAGTTACAAGCTCAATGTGTCCCATACGTGAGCGACGAACTTTTGAGCTAGTTACTTCAACGCCACATTTTTCGCACTTAACGCCCTTATAACGCATCTTTTTGTATTTTCCACAAAGGCACTCATAATCTCTTATCGGTCCAAAAATTTTAGCACAAAAAAGACCATCACGCTCAGGCTTAAGTGTGCGATAGTTTATAGTTTCAGGCTTTTTTACCTCGCCGTGACTCCAAGATTTTATCTTTTCTGGACTAGCCAAACGAAGTTGAAAGGCCTCGAAATTTCGTGGTCTATGATCTTCTTTTATCTCAATCGGTATTAAATTATTCGTTTTCATTACTCTCATCCTCATCATATATCTCAACATCTAAAGCTAGTGATTTTAGCTCATTTGTAAGAACAAAGAACGTCTCTGGTATGCCTGTCTCTGGGACATTTTCACCACGTGTTAATGCCTTGTATGCTGATAAACGACCCTCTACATCGTCTGATTTGACTGTTAGCATCTCACGAAGCGTGTGTGCTGCACCGTAAGCCTCTAAAGCCCAAACCTCCATCTCTCCAAATCTTTGTCCACCAAACAATGCTTTGCCACCGACAGGCTGCTGAGTAACCAGACTGTATGGTCCAGTGCTTCTAGCATGGACTTTCTCGTCAACAAGGTGGTGAAGTTTAAGCATATACATACAACCAACATTAACACGCTCACGAATTTTTGAACCTGTGCGTCCATCGTATAGCTCTGTTTTACCGTCTGGGTCGATGTGTGCCATCTCAAATAGCTTGGCAAAATCCTCAACTTTAACACCTTCAAAAATAGGTGTCGCAAATCTCACGCCTTGTCGCCAATCTTTAGCATATTCAAGTAACTTATCATCACTCATCTTACTAAGTGCATTTTTTGCATCCATAAGCTTTGATACGCTTGCTATCTCTATCATTTTAGCACGTAACTCTTTTATCCATTCGCTCTTTTTAGTCTCAAAAATTTCATTTATCTGCTCACCTAAGCGGTAGCCAACAAGACCTAAGTGACTCTCTAAAATTTGACCAATATTCATACGGCTAGGAACACCTAGAGGGTTAAGCACTATGTCAACTATCTGACCACTAGGTAGATATGGCATATCAACCTCTGGAACTATATTTGAGACGATACCTTTATTTCCGTGCCGTCCAGCCATCTTATCACCCACTTTTAGTTTACGTTTTGTAGCCACATAGACCTTAACAAGCTTGACTACACCACTTGGCAATATATCGTCTTTTTCTAAAATTTCTATTTTAGCATCGTGTTCTTCTTTAAGTTTTTTCTTCTCATTTTGGAAGTGATTTTTAAGCTCATCATACTGCTTTTGCACCTCTTTTGAGAAGCTTTTAACGATAGCATTTAGCGTAAAGCGATTAGCGTTTTCTAAATCATCTATTGCTATCTTTGCACCTTTTTTATACTCTTTTTTGTTTATAGTTTGTGCTGATGTTAGTACATTTTTAGATAGTAAAGATGTTACTTTTAACATTTCTTCGCGATCTAACATCAAAAGTCTATCGTGGTGCTCTTTTTCTAAGATTGATTTCTCTTCCTCATAAGCTTTGTTTGTCCTAGCATCCTTCTCATGTCCCTTTTTCGTAAAAATTTTAACATCAACCACGACGCCTTCCATAGAAGCAGTCGCATATAGGGATTTGTTGACAACGTGTCCTGCTTTTTCGCCAAATATAGCACGAAGCAACCGCTCTTCAGGAGTTGGTTTGACCTCGCCTTTTGGAGATACTTTGCCTACTAAAATCATACCAGGCTTTATTTGTGTTCCTATCTTTATGATGCCGCTCTCATCAAGATGTAATAAGTCCTCTTCTTTAACGTTTGGAATATCTTTTGTGATCTCTTCTACTCCGTCTTTTAACTCACGAGCCTCTATCTCTTTTTCATAAATATGAACGCTTGTAAATGCATCTTCGCGTATCATCTTTTCGCTTATAACAATCGCGTCTTCGTAGTTATATCCATTCCAAGGCATAAATGCGATAAGAGCGTTTTTACCGATCGCAAGCTCACCTTTCTCCATGCTCGGACCATCAGCTATTATCTGATCTGCCTCGATCTCTTCACCTTTTTTAACAATAGGGTGTTGAGAAAAAGTTGTATTTTGGTTTGTTCTTAAATTTTTATCAAGAGAGTAATGGTCTATAAATGGACCTGCTTCATCTTCACCTAAAATAAATATATTTTTATTATCTACTTTTTCTACGATACCACCGCGTTTAGCCTTTACACTTTCCCAAGTATCACGTGCGATAACGCTCTCCATACCAGTTCCAACTATTGGGGCTGTAGAACGAAGTAATGGAACAGCTTGACGCTGCATATTTGATCCCATCAAAGCACGGTTAGCGTCATCATGTTCTAAAAATGGAATTAGCGATGCAGCCACACCAGCTATCATGCCAGAGCAAAGGTCTATAAGTGTTACCTCTTCTCGACGTGCAAGCATCATCTCACCCTCACGCCTAACTTCTAACAAATCTTCAACAATATAACCATTCTCATCGACTTTTGTCGAAGCAGGAGCTATGACGTTACCCTCTTCTTGGGTTGCTGTTATATATATAATCTCATCAGTTACCTTGCCGTCAACGACCTTTTTGTATGGTGCTTCAACAAAACCAAGTTCATTTACTTTAGCATATGTAGCAAGGGTGTTGATAAGACCGATATTTTGACCTTCTGGCGTCTCAATAGGACAAATACGACCATAGTGCGTAGGATGTACGTCACGCACTTCAAATCCAGCACGCTCTTTAACTAAGCCACCTTCACCAAGTGCTGAAAGACGGCGTTTGTGAGTAACTTCGCTCAGCGGATTTGTCTGATCCATAAACTGGCTTAGCTGTCCGCCAGTAAAAAATTCCATTATCGTAGCTGTTATCATCTTTGGATTTATAAGATCATATGGCATTATCTCTTCTACATTACTGCTTAGACTTGTAAATTTATCGCGGATCGCCTTTTGCATCTTAACAAATCCCAAATGAAGCTCATTAGCCAAAAGTTCACCGATAGATCTAATACGTCTATTTCCAAGGTGATCGCGATCGTCGATATATCCTTGCCCATTTTTAACTTTTATAAGATATTTTGCCGTTTTTATGATATCTTCACTAGTTAAAACTGTTACATATTCTGGTACATCAAGCCCAAGCTTGTGATTCATCTTCATACGACCAACTTTTGTCAGATCGTATCTCTCTGGATTAAAGAATATATCATTTACAAAGCTCTTTGCTGCCTCTTTTACGACTGGCTCGCCAGGACGCATAACTTTATAAATTCTAATTGCAGAAAGGTCGTTTTCATCATCTACACCTTCGGTTTGGCGTAAAATTTTAAGCATCTCATTATCAGCGATAAATGAGTTAATAATTGCGTCATCAACGCCAGAAGCTGAGTTATTGATAATCTCAATACTATCTTGTTCGTTTAAAATTTTAATGAGTTTATTTTCATCAAGTTGAGAAAGTATATCATAAAGCACTTCGCCACTTTCTTTATTTATAACAGGGGATGCCAAATAACGGCTAAGTAAAACTTCTGTTGGATACTCAACCCATTTTACACCATCTTCGATAAGCTTATCTGCTTTTTTCTTAGTTAAACGCTTACCGGCTTGATGAAGGACATTGCCATTTTCATCTTTTATATCATAATCAATCCTACCAAGATAATCATCTGGATTAAATGGTGTCAAAAATTTATTATTTTTAATGCCTAATGTTTGAATTGGATAAAATAGCTTTATAATATCTTGTTTTTTATATCCAAGTGCTCTAAATAGTATAGTTATAGGTACTTTTCTGCGTTTATTAATTCTAACGTATAAAACGTCTTTTGTATCATATTCAAAGTATAACCAAGAGCCACGATCTGGTATGATTTGAGCTGTATGAATAAGCTTGTTTGCAACAGTCGCACTCTCTTCTTGTTTAAAAATAACGCCTGGACTTCTGTGAAGTTGATTAACAACAACACGCTCAACGCCATTGATAATAAATGAAATTCTATCTGTCATTAAAGGAATTTCTCTAATATAAATTTCTTGCTCTTTTATATCTTTAACGCCTATCTTTTCACCAGTTTTTTCATCTTTTTCGTGAAGAATAAGGCGAATTTTCATCTTTAAATTTACAGAATATGTAAGACCACGCTCAATACACTCTCTAATAGTATATTTTGATTTACCGATCTCAGAACTGACATATTCTAAGCTTAGACGATTTTGTGGATCGTGAATAGGAAAAATTGATCTAAAAACTTTTTCGATTCCACTCTCTGCTTGATTATTATCTAAATTTAAAAAATTATCAAAACTCTTTTTTTGTAATTGTAGTAGGTTAGGAACATCTATCTCTTTGGCGACATTAGAGAAATCAACTCTAAGACGATTTCCTGAGTATAAGCTATTTAACATTGCATCTACCTCGTGGTAATTTTGAAAGAAAGTATAGCCCTTTTAAAAAGGCGTCTAAATTTAAAAAAAGAGAGAGCATTGCCCTCTCTGCGATTAATAACTTCAAGTTGAAATTATTTAAGCTCGACTTTAGCACCAGCTTCTTCAAGCTCTTTTTTAGCTGCCTCAGCTTCATCTTTGCTGATGCCCTCTTTAAGAACAGATGGGGTTCCCTCAACTGCATCTTTTGCCTCTTTAAGACCAAGACCCGTAAGAGCTCTAACAACCTTAATAACGTTGATTTTTTTATCACCTGAATCAACTAAAACTACGTTAAATTCAGTCTTCTCTTCAGCTGCCTCAGCAGCACCGCCAGCTACAGCACCGCCAGCTACCATAACTGGAGCAGCACTTACACCAAATTTCTCTTCAAACTCTTTTACAAGTTCACTTAACTCTAATACTGAAAGGTTAGAAATAAATTCTAATACATCTTCTTTAGTAATTGCCATTTTATTATCCTTCTAAATTTTATGCTGATTGTTCTTTTTTCTCTCTAAGCGCATTTAGTCCAATTGTGAAATTTTGGATAGGCGCATTCCAAACTTGCAAAAGCATACCAAGAAGCTCATCACGACTAGGCATTTTAGAAAGAGCGACAACTTTTTCAGCTTTTGCAACCTCTCCATCGATATATGCTGTCTTAATTTTAAAAAGCTCAGAATTACTCTCTTCAAATTTAACAACAACTTTTGTTACAGCTAGTTGATCTTCACCCCAAACGTAGATATTTGTATCTTTTAGATCCAATCCACTTTTTTCTACATTATTAAGAGCTATATTAGCGAGTGTATTTTTGATAACTTGAACTTTTACACCTTGCTCTCTAGCAGCATTTCTTAAAACTTCAAGTCTTTTAACACTTAAACCGCGATAATCACAAACAACAATCGCTTGTGCTTCTTTAAATTCATTTTCAAGATTAGCTATAACTTTCGATTTTTCGTTACGTGTCATATTACTCCTTTCCGACCGGTGATTTCAAGCAGAGTGGGTCGAATCAATTAAGCCCTAAGGCCTCGGCTATCTCCAATCTAAGATAAAAATCTAAATACTAAAGTATTCACATTTTTAGCTTAAATTTAAAAGAGCCTCTAAAGAGGCTCATAAATCTATTTTAGATCCATAACTTCTTGAGTATCAAGTGCAATAGACGGACTCATTGTTAATGACAATGTAGCATTTTTAACATATCTACCTTTTGCTGTAGCCGGTTTATGTTTGTTTATAGCTTTTATAAAAGTTGAAATATTTTCAACGAGTTGCTCTTTACTAAAGCTTACTTTACCAAGACCAGCGTGTATATTTCCTTGCTTATCAACACGGAAATTTACCTGACCGCTCTTTGCATTGTTAACGGCTTGAGCTACGTCCATAGTAACTGTGCCTGTTTTTGGATTTGGCATAAGACCTTTTGGTCCAAGGATACGACCGACTTTACCAACTAGCCCCATTAAATTTGGTGTTGCTATAAGAACATCAAAGTTCATAATACCCTTTTGAATATCCTCTACAAGCTCATCAGAACCAACTATATCAGCACCAGCAGCCTTAGCCTCATCAGCTTTAGCATCTTTTGCAATGACTGCAACACGAACAGTCTTGCCTGTCCCAGCTGGTAATACTACCGAGCCACGAACCATCTGGTCTGCATGTCTTGGATCAACATTTAGTTTAAGAGCAATCTCAACTGTCTCATCAAATTTAGCAGATGATAAAGTTTTGATAGTATCTATCGCCTCTGTAAGATTATAAATTTTATTTGCATCTACTTTTTTTAGTAACTCAGCAAATCTTTTAGTAGTTTTTCCCATTAAATTCTCCGCATTTTAAAGTGCTTCCGTCTTATGTTAATCAACCCGACGGTAAAGGTTTTAGTCTATTACTTCGACACCCATTGAACGAGCTGAACCAGCAATGATCTTAGCCGCTTGCTCTTTATCTTTTGTATTTAAATCTGCAAGTTTTTTCTCAACTATCTCTAAAACTTGAGCTTTTGTAAGTTTACCAACTTTGTTTTTTAAAGGGTTATCTGTTCCTTTTGCTATACCAGCAGCTTTTTTTATAAGGTCTGTTGCAGGTGGTTGCTTTGTAATAAATGTAAAGCTTTTGTCAGCATAAACAGTTATAACTACAGGGATATTAAACCCCACCATATCTTTTGTTCTTTCGTTAAATGCTTTACAAAATTCCATAATATTTACACCCTTTTGACCAAGTGCTGGACCAACTGGAGGGCTTGGATTTGCCTTTGTAGCAGCAATTTGTAATTTAATTTCGCCTATAACTTTCTTAGCCATAAACTTTCTCCTTAGATTATCTTCTCAACTTGTGAATATAAAATATCAACTGGTGTGCTTCTACCAAATATCGAGACATTTAGACGAAGTTTTCCATGAACCATATCGTATTCTTCTACAATACCTGTAAAGTTTGCAAAAGGACCATCTATTATTCGAACACTCTCACCTTCTTCAAAGAAGATTTTTGGTTTAGGTGCAGCACGTTTTTCTACTTTTTCCAAAATTGTATTAATATCTTTATCGCTTAAAGGCGTAGGCTTTTTTTGCTCACCTATAAATCTACTAACTTTTGGCAAGGACTGAATTTTATGCCAAAGAGCAGTATCAAGATCTAATAGTGCAAAAGCATAACCTGGATAAAGAGTTCTCTCATTTATCTTTTGTTTTCCATTTTTAATCTCTATGACATCTTCAGTAGGAACTATAACATTCTTTAACCGATCTTCAATACCATGATCTTTTACTAAATTTTCAATACCTCTTTTAACAGCCATCTCACTACCAGCATAAGTCTGAATAGCATACCACTTATGTGCCATCTTACAATTCCTTATATTATTTTAGAAAGCGTAAATGACATAATCGCATCAACTAACGCCAAAAAAAGTGATACTACTGCAACTACGATAAAAACTGTAATAAAAGCATTTCTTACTTGCTCTTTGGTAGGAAATATAACTTTTAAAATTTCAAGCTTAGATAATTTTATATAATTTATTAATTTTTCCATTTTTAACCTTATTATGGCAGGGCAAGAGGGATTCGAACCCCCAACCATTGGATTTGGAATCCAGTGCTCTACCGTTGGAGCTATTGCCCTAATGGTATTAGCCCATTAACTTTTTAATTTTACTTCTTTGTGAATAGTATGTTTTTTAAGTCTTGGGCAATATTTTTTAAGCTCTAACTTTTCTGTCATAGTCTTACTATTTTTAGTTGTAGTGTAGTTTATATCACCACTTTCAGAACATTTTAAACCAACTTTAACTCTCATCAATTTTCCTTAAAATTTAAAGAGCGAATTTAATCGCTCTTTATTTGAATTATGCAAGTATTTTAGAAACAACGCCTGAACCAACAGTTCTACCACCCTCGCGGATCGCAAAACGTGTACCTTCTTCAAGTGCAACTGGAGCGATAAGCTCAACAGAAATTCTTATATTATCACCAGGCATAACCATCTCAGTTCCTTCTGGAAGTGTAATAGAGCCTGTAACGTCAGTTGTTCTAACATAAAATTGTGGTCTATAATTATTAAAGAATGGAGTGTGGCGTCCACCTTCTTCTTTAGTCAAGATATAAACTTCACCTTCAAATTTTGTATGAGGAGTTATTGATTTTGGCTTACATAAAACCATACCACGCTCAACATCCTCTTTTTTAGTACCTCTTAATAAAACACCAACATTGTCGCCGGCCTCGCCTTGATCCATCTCTTTTCTAAACATCTCAACACCAGTAACTGTTGTTGTTTGAGTGTCACGGATACCAACAATCTCAATAGTGTCACCAACCTTTACAACACCTTTTTCGATTCTACCAGTAACAACTGTTCCACGACCTGATATTGAGAAAACATCTTCGATAGGCATCAAGAAGTCTTTATCAGTTGCACGAGTTGGAGTTGGTATATAGCTGTCAACTGCAGCCATAAGCTCCATAACTTTTGCTGACCACTCACCATCTTGACCTGCTTTAGCCTCTTCAAGAGCTTTAAGTGCAGAACCAGCTATAATAGGCGTATCATCGCCTGGGAAGTTATATTCGTTTAAAAGCTCACGAATTTCCATCTCAACTAACTCTAAAAGTTCAGCATCATCAACCATATCAGCCTTATTCATAAATACAACTATATATGGAACGCCGACTTGGCGAGAAAGTAGAATATGCTCTCTAGTTTGTGGCATCGGACCATCAGCAGCAGAAACAACTAGTATCGCACCATCCATTTGAGCCGCACCAGTAATCATATTTTTAACATAGTCGGCGTGTCCTGGACAATCAACGTGAGCATAGTGGCGATTTTCTGTCTCATACTCAATGTGTGAAGTAGCGATAGTTATACCACGCTCTTTCTCTTCTGGAGCATTATCGATATTATCATAATCTTTAAGCTCAGCAAGACCTTTTCTTGAAAGAACAGCAGAAATGGCAGCTGTCAAAGTTGTTTTACCGTGGTCAACGTGACCAATGGTACCTATATTTACGTGTGGCTTGTTGCGTGAAAATTTTTCTTTAGCCATCTTATCCTCCGTTATGATATGTGTTTCATCAAATAAAAATTTATATTAAATTTAGCTTCTCACAAAATACGTGGAGCTCATAGCGGGACTTGAACCCGCGACCTCTTCCTTACCAAGGAAGTGCTCTACCTCTGAGCCATATGAGCGATGAACACTCGGCTGAGATGACTAAATAACAATATAAACAACTAACTGGAAACATTAAATACTGAATAAACTGCAGGTATAATTATATATTACAGCTCCCAGTTTCAGTTTCCAAATTCTGGAGCGGGAAACGGGGCTCGAACCCGCGACCCTCAGCTTGGAAGGCTGATGCTCTAGCCAACTGAGCTACTCCCGCAATAGCATTATGGTGGTGAGACGTGGATTCGAACCACGGAAGACATAGTCAGCAGATTTACAGTCTGCCCTCGTTGGCCACTTGAGTATCTCACCCTTTAAAATAAAATTGCTTGGTATTTCTGGTCAAACACTGTTACAAAAATGGAGCTGGTGAACGGACTTGAACCGCCGACCCACTGCTTACAAGGCAGTAGCTCTACCAACTGAGCTACACCAGCACCAAAGTTGTGAAGTGGCAATTATATCTCAAAACAAAATAAATGTCAAGGATATTTTATCATATATATAAAATTTTATGATTTTAACTATTCTTAAACGATAAATTCATATAATTATAAAAAATTTATTAAGGATATGAATATGCAATTTCTACCTTGGGTTATCATTTTAGCACTCATTTACATTATGTATTTTATTATGGTTCGTTATGAAAAACGCATAGTAACACTTTCAAAACTGATAGAGCAAAATAATGAAAAGATAAAAGAAAATCGTGAGCTTATTAACCACAATAGATCTTTAATAGAACAAAATAAAAAACAATCAAAAGATATAAATTTAGAAGATTAATTCTTCCAAAAAATTTCTTTTTTTTCTTTTTCTAGTAGCTTTTCATAAGCTACTATTTTGATATTTGCAGGTTCTAAATTTATGCCATCTTTTTTAAATTTATAATACTTACCTCCCATAAGGCAATAATCGACCTTTATGTCGTACCGCTTAGAAAGAGGTAAGACTTTAAAACTTAAATTATCAAGAATAAGTGGCTCATGTTTGGCATCTTCCCAAACAGCCAAGACCATATGATAAGAGCCTGAAAATTTATCTTTTACGACTAAAAGGCAACTTTGATTATCTATGCCGAGATCTTTTAAACTATCTCTTTTTGCTATGGCATACTCTTCACAATCGCCACCACCACGACGCAAAAACTCTCCACGAGTACTCCAAATGTCAATATTTGTATTATAAAAATCATCGTATCGTGGCATAAGTGTGTTAATATAAGAATTTATAAGCTCCAACTTTCTTATAAAACTTTCATTTTTTATATTTTTTAGATAATTGGCATAGTGATTTAATATATTCTTACAACGCTGATCTTTACAGGCTGATAAATTTTGAGATGCCAATTCAAAATTGATGGCAAATAACTGACAGCAAAATATTAAAATTATAAAAATTTTAGGCATTTGCAAGTTTTTGCATAAATAGCACCAACCCTATCCTATCTTTGACACCAAGCTTACTATATATAGATGTTATATGTGCCTTGACAGTTCTTAGAGTTGCATCTATATTGTCAGATATTTCTTGATTTGTTAAACCTTTATATATAAGATCAGCAACCTCTTTTTCACGACTTGTAAGTACATCTAGACTATCATTTTTTGTAGAATTAATGTTCTCGTATGAATTTGTAAGCTCAACTATCATCTCCTGGACAAACTCTGGATAAAGCCATACGCTACCATCTCCTATAGCCTTAAATGCATCTTTGAAATGGATCTCTTGCATATGTGAGTTCGCGTAGCCCTTTATACCAAGTGCAAGCATATATTTACCTTGAATAAAATTTGGTTCATTTGCAAGGATAAAGATTTTGGTATTAGGAAATTTTAGACTTAATTCATCTAAATTTCCTTTTATATCATCCTTTATCGTATCAAAATCTATACCAGCTATTTCAACTTTATAGTCTCTAAGCACATTCAAAAAGTCCTTTTTATTGTGTGCAAATTTAACATTTTTACCAAGAGAGTAACTTCTCCACAAATTGTTTAGAGAACCATTTTTTGTAAATAGAACAATCTCCATCTTTTATCTTCCTTAATTTGTAAATATTTTATTATACACTATTTTATCATTTATGTATATAATAATATTTTTATTACTATTAATTTTTGAATCAAAATCACATTCGAGTGTTGACAAAAACGACACTACACTATCCCTATCTGTATCTAAAAATATACTCATTTCAAAGCTATCATTTGTTATAGCGTATCGATATGGCACATTTAAAGTAAGATTATCGAGATCAAATTTAAAATTATCATTAGTCTCGTTGTAGCCTTTTATGACTATTTTTATGCTTTTTATGATCTTATCTTCAATTTTTATCTCATCTGTGTCAATAGACCAAACATCTCTTTGTATATCAGAGATTTGATAAAAATTTTTAGTGCAATCAGCGAAAATAAACTGCTCTATCTCATCACTAACTAGATCACAAATTTCACTATTTTGAATGATGACAAAATTTTCTATGCTTCTTGTTGGTAATATCTTATATGTTGAAAAACAACCATCATAATAAGCATTTTTTGAATCTACCATTACCTCTCCGTTAATGCATTATGCTTTGCTTTTAATATAGGTTTTAGTAAATAATCAAGTATCGTTTTCTTGCCAGTAATAATATCAGCCGAAACTATCATACCAACCTTTATACGAAGTGGCTTTGCCTCACTGCCAAGATAGTTTTTCTCAGTCTCTATACGCACTAGATAGTAACTCTCTCCGGTCTTTTCATCTGTTTCAGTATCGGCACTTATCTGTGTTACGTTGCCATCTAAGCCACCATAAATACTAAAATCATACGCTGTAAATTTAACAACAGTTGGTAATCCAGGACGCAAAAATGCAACATCGGCAGGTTTGACTTTGACTTCTGCGACTAGCTTATCTTCAAGTGGCACTATCTCAGCAATGCTCTCACCTGGTTTTATAACACCAGAAACAGTATGCACCATCAACTTACTAACGATACCATTTACAGGTGAACGTACATATGTTCGCTCGACTCTATCGCTTAAATTTATCTGCGATTCGTTTATCCTAGCTATCTCTGCTGAAACTTCATTTAGTTCTTTTTTAGCATTGTTTTTAAATGCAAGTTTACTTTCGGTTATTTTATTTTGTGCCTCTTTTATGGTTGATTCCACACGTGGTACCGATAGTCTTGCAGCATCAAGTTCACCCTTTAAACCACTTAATTGCCTTTGCAGTTGAAGGTACTCAACCTCACTTACAAGACCTTTTTTAAATATCGGATCCATTATATCTTTCTCTTTAAGCATAAGGCTATAACTTGTTTGAGTCTGTGATATTTTATTATAAAGCTCATTTAGCTCACTTTGACGCTGACGAATTTGCTCTGAAAGTATGCCAACTTGCTCATCAAGTTGAGCCATATTTGAGTGATATAAACTAAGCTCATACATTATCGCTTTTGAATTATTTGTATCACGCGTCGCATTGTATTCAAACACTTTATCATTAGCCTCTGCATCAAGCCTTAAAAATTTAGCTTGAAGCTCATCAAGTCTTAGCTTGGATTCGCCATAACTACTTGAAAAATTTTTATTATCTAGACGCAATATAACCTGATCTTTTTTAACCTCGTCACCCTCTTTGACTAAAATTGCCTCTACAATACCGCCTTCAAGGTTTTGAATGGCTTGATTTTTACCAGATGGTATGATCTTGCCATTGCCACGTGTTATCTCATCTATCTCGGCATATGAAGCCCAAAGTATTAGCCAAAAGCAGGTAAATGCAACCGTATATAAAATTTTCTTAGAATTTGATGGCGTTTTTGCCAAAACTGCCTCAGAAAGACTTGACATAAATTTAAGATCTTGTGAGTCGTACCCTTTTGTTTGCAATCCAGCCCTAATATCTTTTACGGCGTTATAAACATTATTGCCTATTCTTTCACGCTCTGACACGTCTAGCTGCAGTTTTTGACTATCTTGATCTTGTGTCACTTCAGATGGCTGATTTTCGTTATTTTTTATCTCTTCACTCATTGTTATTTCCCACTAAGCTTTTGTAATACTTCATCTCTTGAGCCATCAAGCAAGATTTTGCCATTATCTATCACGATTAATCGATCGACTAGGTCAAGCAATGACATCCTATGCGTTATAAGCAACATCGTCTTATTTGCCATACTTGCTTTTAAATTTTGCTTTAATTTATTTTCTACAGTATTATCCAGCGAATTTGTTGGCTCATCAAGCAATATAATTGGACTATTCAGCAAAAATGCCCTTGCCACGGCAATACTTTGACGTTGTCCACCGCTTATACCATCGCCACGTTCAAGCACAGGCATATCAAATCCAAGTGGATGAGCATTTATATACTCATCGACACCGCTTATTTTTGCGGCTTTAATAATCTGCATATCATCAACATATGGTGCTTTTTGTACGATATTTTCACGAACTGTGCCTTTAAATAGTATAACATCTTGTGGCACATAGCCAATATTGCGTCTTAGATCGGCTGGATCGATCTGATTTATATCGATACCATCTATCAAAACAGAGCCTTCTGTAGGAGAATAAAGACCCAAAATAAGCTTTTGAAGTGTGGTTTTACCAGAGCCGTTTTTGCCTATTATACCGACTTTTTCACCAGGTTGAATAACAAAACTAACGCGATCCAACGAGCCTTTTGTAGTTTCTGGGTATGTAAAGCTAACATTTTTAAATTCTATCTTACCATCAAAGGAATTTCGTCTGACAAACTTTTTACCTTCTGGACGCTCAACTGGCATCTGCATAATTTTACTAAGGCTTTCATATGCATTTTTAGTCTGTTCAAAATTTGCAGCCAATGCCGCTACTTGCCCCATAGGAGCGATCGCTCGTGAGCTAAGCATAACGGCAGCAATAAGCCCTCCCATCGTAAGCTCAGTCTCTTTTATCATATACACACCAAGAACAATAATGGCAATAGTGTTTAGCTGCACCAAAAATGACGTTATTGTTGTGATCGAAGTTGTTATCATTTTTGATTTTATGCTACGATTTGCTATCTCACCAGTCGCCTCCTCCCAGCTCCACTGGACGTGCCCACTAGCACCAAGTGTCTTTATAGTCTCAAGTCCGCTCAAACTCTCTATCAAAATTCCATTTTTCTTAGCAGATGCTTCAAATGTGCTTTTTATCGCATTTTGAAGTGAATCTTTTATAAAAAATGTATAACATAAGATAATCAGGATTGTTATCACTGGCACAACAACTAAATATCCGCCTATAAAATATGTAACTGCTAAAAAAATAACAGCAAATGGGAGATCAACTAATGCCGCGATAGAGGCCGATGAGAAGAAATTTCTAACAGTATCAAATTCTTTTAAGTTACTAGCAAATGATCCTACAGACTTTGGTTTATTGCTAAATTTCATATCCATAACCCGCTCAAATAGCATTGAACTCATTATAATGTCGCTCTTTTTACCAGCAACTTCTAAAAAATACGAGCGGACAAATTTTAAAAATAAATCTATACCGTAAACAACAACTACGCCAAGTGCAAGAACCCAAAGCGTTTCTATTGCGTTATTTGGCACAACACGATCATAAACATTCATTGTAAAAAGTGGACTGGCTAGAACAAATAAATTTATAACAAGACTGGCTAAAATAACATCAAAATAAATTTTTCTTGAACGCTTTAAAGTACCCCAGAACCAATGATCTTTTCCAGCATCTATTAGATGTGTCGAACTATTGTCCTCTGGGACAAATTCGCGTTTTAGATAGTATGCATAGCCTAAATGCTCTTCTTTTAGCTGATCAATATCAATAGTGCTAGTTCCAGTTGATATATCTGGCGTAATAATAGTCGCTTTGGTCCTATCAGGACTTATACTCTGTAATATACAAGCACGTTTACCACGTAGCATAAGTATACAAGGCAGAACAAGCGGAGAAATCTCATCTATCTGCTTCCTAACAAGTGTCGAAACAAATCCAGCTCTTGCTGCTGCACGAGAAAATAATGACTTTGAACCATTTAAAGAAAATAGCTCAATCTCTTCACCTTCTTGCACTGGAAGTCCAATGGTAAGGGCATCTGCACTATATGGGTTATTATGCAGTTTAGTAAATATTACTAAACATTCAAGCAACTCGTCTTTTATCTTTTCATTTTGCATTTTTTATCCAATATTTTTAATCTCATCTATAAACATACCTTGTAAATTTGTTATACCAAGTTTTATAAGTCTATCTTTTTGCTCTTCACTCTCAACACCAATCGCGATAAGCTTAATCTCTTTTGAGCTCATAATAATCTCAAGCGACTGCCTTGTTTGGACACTGCTCTCATCGCTAAAAAAGTCAATGATATTTGCTGCTTGTATTTTAACATAATCTGGATTAAGTTCTTTTAATTTCTCTATACTTTTTGCATCAATACTAAAATGATCAAAACCAAAACCAAAACCAAATTCTTTAAGTTTTTTAGTCAGTTTAATAACACTTTGCATACTAATATCATCTTTATTTGGAATTTCTATATAGTTTTTAAATTTAGAATTTGCTGCGATCTTTTTAAGGGCTGATTCAAGTTTATAAAAGCTATCGTCTGAGTTTAAGATCTCTTTGCCTAAATTTATTGCTAAAGATGTTTGTGGGAGAATTTTATTTGGTAAAATTTGAGCTATTCTATTTAGTATATGCAAATCAAGCGTAGCACTAAGCTCAAGTTCATTTACCATCGGCATAAAATATGATGCCATCTGCCACTTACCATTTTTGTCGACAAGACGTAAATAAAGCTCAAAATGCTCAAAATTTTCACTACCAAATACTACCTTTTGAGCTGCAAATTTAAACATATCATTTTGCATAGATTTAGCGATTAAGTCACGATATTTCTCTTTGCCAATTATCAGTGCATTTGTATCATCCTTAAAAATTTTATACTCAAAGCTTCCTATCAAACGAGCTGAAGCCAAAGTAACGTCAGCAGTTGTAAGGAGCGTCTTTAGATCGCTTTGCGGAGTATATGCAACGACGGCTGAATTTTGTGAATGTTCGTTATCATTTATATCAAAATTTTTATAAATTTCTTTTATATTTTCTGTTATATCTTGGACTAAATTTATAGTACTATCTACGTTTGTGCTAGGTATCAAAATTGCAAAATCATTATCGTTTAATCTTGATACAACGGCACTATGTCTACTTTCACTTACACAATCATTTAGTTTTTGAGCAATCTTTATAATCAGCTCTTGCCACTTTTCAAAGCCTAAAGTTCTCTTTAAATTTACAAGCCCCTTAAAGCTTATAAGCACTAAAACACCACTTGAATACTCCTCACTTGCATGATACTCACTAAATTTAGTCTGAAAATATCGTCTATTATAAACACCGCTTATGCTATCTTTATAAAGCAACTCTTGGTATTTATCAAGTGTTTGTGCCTCTCGCTCAAATATATCCTTAACCTTTGCAACCATAGAGTTCATAGCAAGCACCATCTGCTTAAGATCAGTTGTAAATGGAATTTTTTCTTGGATTAAAAATTTATTATCAAGTATCGCTTCAGCTTGTTTTTGTACATTGTTTAACGGTCTAAATATAATCTTTAATCCAAAATATGTTACCACAAGAGCAATCATCATCATCACAACTAAAAACTCAGATATATATTTCATATTAGAATAAAGACCAATATATGCAAGTCCTGTATTGCTTTGAACGTAAAGCGTACCAAATTTAGCCCAGCCAGTCATTATCTCGCTACTCTCAACTGGTGCTGTAAATTTAGCAAATTTTAAAAACCACTCAGGAACACCATCGACAACAATCTCCTGTGAGCTCTCCACTAAGGTTTTGCCATCGACATCGTCAAGTTTTATCAGGCTATAATACCCACTATCAAACATCGAATTTATCATCGTTTCAGCCATAGAAAGATCATCTGGATCAAGCACTGGTTTAAGAGAAAGCCCTAATGAATTTGCCGTATGTCGTGCATTTATGCTAAGCTGATCGTTTATATAATTATTTAAACTCTTAAAATTTAAATACCCAACTGCAACAAATATCATAAAACAAAAAGCCATCACGGCCAACATAATCTGTTTAAATAGTGTCATTAGTCCTCTTTTTCCATTTTATCCATCAGCTCTATCCACTTTGGATTTTGTTTTTTATTGCCACCCGGCACAGCTTGCCCGAGCCCCTCTTGCTTCGCTAAAAATAGTGAATCACCATTAAAACTATATACGGGAAGAAGATCTGTTCTTTGTGTTGCGATCTTTATTTTGCCATTTATATTATCTAAAATTAGTGGTATTGATTTTGGCGTATCATAATAAGAAAGCACCATATGAGCCTGATTGTATTTAATGGCTTTTACATATGTAAAATACAATTTACTAGTTGGGACACCAAGTTGTTTAAGTGTAAAATATTTCGCTATGACATAATCTTCGCAGTCTCCTGCACCTTTTCCTAGAAATTCCATTCTCGTTGCCCAGTAGTCCTTTTGCCTCCAAACTTCCATATCAGAAGCCCATCTAAGGGAGTTAAAAAAATCATTTACCTTTACAAGCTTATCTTGTTCGGTTGCACTTGAAAGTGATGCCATAAGGGCATTTAAGGCAACAACTCTTCGTCTAGCACTATCACCATAAATTCGCTCCATTTTTTTAATAGTAGCATTTTTTATAAAATCAGCAATAGAATTTAATGAAAACAAAAGAGTGCCAACTATTAGCACTCTTATTAGTTTTTTTATCATTTATTACTTTAGATCATTTTGTATGCTACAAGCACCTTGAATATATCTTTTTGCAAATCCTGGCTCAAAGCTATCTGAGATCATACCCATATTATCAAGTATTCTATATTTTGCATAAAGTAAAGTTGTCTCTGTATTTATAATCTCTTTTAAGGCCGTATTATACTCAGTCTCTGCATCAAGTAGGTTTATAAGATCGCGACGACCTATTCTAAACTCATCTTGATAAGAATCAAGTGTAGCTTTTGCATATTCAACGTGTTGATTTAGATAAGCCATTTTTTCTTGTGAATATGTGTAGTTCTGCCAAGAAAATTTAAGTGCCTCCGTAAGCCCTCTAACTAAATTATCCATAGTATGTTGCTCTTGTTGAAGTGCTAGTTGGCTCTTTTCTTTATCTAGCTTATCGCTTCCTTTATTATAAAGGTTATAATTTACTCTTACCAATGCATCAAAAGTATCTTCTTTATAATGATTATACAATACATCGGTGCCATCATGAGTTCCAGATACCACTAGATCAACTTTCGGTAAAAATGGTGCATTTTTCTCTTTTATCACTGATTCAGCCATAGCGATATTTGATCTTTGAACTAGCAAAGATGGATTACAAAGCATTGATTTATCGTATACTACTTGTTCTGTTGCTGGAAGTGGTATATTAAAGTCTGGCATTACTAAATTTTCAGCAGCTACTGGCTTTCCATATAACTTTTGAAATGTAGATATCGCATCATCGTAGTTATTTTTAGCAGCTATGTAGTTTGATTGAGCCAGTGTAAATCTCGATCCAGCTTGACGCTCTTCAGATGCTACCCCATATCCTGATTGGGCTCTTTCTTTGATCTGATTATAAATTCCTTGGTGATTTTTAACATTTAGTTCTTCAATCTCTAAAATTTTCTTAGTCTTTATTACTTCAATATAAGCATTTACAGTATCAAGAGCAAGTCTATCAGCCTTTTGAGCTACACTATAAGCAGCTGAGTCCAAACGAGCACTTTGGGAATTAATTCTATTCTTATCAGCTCCGCCATTATATAAATTTTCTACTAAAGTTAGGCTACCGTTCATAACTTCACCGTCACCTATTCTGCTCTTTTCGTTTTTATTTTCTCTACGTCTTTTTTTCTCGTATCCATATGATACAGACGCATCAAGTGTAGGATAGTAAGCATTTTTAGCTATTTTTAGATCTTTGCCAACTTGTAAATATGCAAACTCGGTTGCTTTTAAGTCTGGATTTTCAGCCAATATAGTTTTAACTACTTGATTTAGTGTCAAAGTGCCATTTTGAATAGGATCTACTGTTTGAGTGTTTGATGCTGCCATCTCAGTAGTAGTCTCTGTTTGTGCTTTAGTATCTACACTCTCGCTACTAAAAGCCATTGATGGAGTACCTTCTTTTTCCTTCATATATGCGTCAGAATGTCCATTCATTCTCTTAAAGTCAGCCAAAATACTGTTTGCTTCAGCTTGGCTCATAGCAGTTGTATCAACGTATAAAATTCTCTGACCACTATTTGTAGTATACAAACCAGAGCTTAGTCTAGAATCTCCGGCAATCTTATCTTTGATCTTATCAGCAATCCTTTTTATGCCGACTTCATTGCCACTCTTACTAAAAGTACCCAAAAATATCCTATATGATACATCTTGAGCAGACAAAACAGTAGCTGCAACCAAAGCACTCATTGCAATCATTTTTTTCATACATAGCTTCCTTTAATTATAAAATTTTGTTTCATTTGGATTATATATAACACTTGTTTAATTTTTTATTAATTTGTAATGCATATATAAAAAAATTTACAATATTTTTACAATGTTTTTGAAAATCTTCTTAAATTCTCTGGTATTTTTTTAAGATACGCATCAAAACACATCGCTATATTTCTTATTATTAATGTTCCCGTTTCATTTACATTTATCCTATCTGCAGTAATTTTAACAAACTCACTTAACTCACTAAGCTCAGCTAAATCATTCTTAAAATATTCACTAAATTTAATACTAAATTCAGTTTCAATAGCCTTTATATCTACAGCAAAGTTACTCATCAAGCTCATTATCACACTCTTTCTTATAAGGTCATCATCACTTAGATAAATCCCTTTAAAATATGGTAACCGGCCAGCATCTATCGCAGCCTCATACTCATCAAGCTCTTTGAAATTTTGTGCATAATGCCTCTTGCCCTCACCGATACTCGTTACTCCTATGCCTATTAAATCCGCTCCACCTTTAGTAGTATAGCCTTGAAAATTTCTATGCAAAGTACCATTTTCTAACGCTACAAATAGCTCATCATCAGGCTTTGCAAAATGATCCATACCTATCATTTTATAGCCATTTTGTGTTAAAAACTCGGCTGTATATTTTAAAATTTCTAACTTAATCTGCGGACTTGGCAGAGTCGTCTCGTCAAATTTACGCATTGACTTTTTAATCCACGGTACATGTGCGTAGTTAAATACCGCAAAGCGATCAGGACTAAGCGTAAGTGCTAAATCTAAGGTGCGTTTAAAGCTATCAAGGCTCTGATATGGCAGTCCGTAGATAAGATCCATATTTATAGAGCTTATACCCTTTTTGTGTGCTAAATTTACCGCATTTTGCGTGACTTCGTATGGTTGGATACGATGAATTTCTTTTTGCACTCTCTCGTCAAAATCCTGCACACCGTAACTTATGCGATTAAAGCCATGAGAAGTTAGCACATCAAGCTGAGCTTCATTTAAAAAGCGTGGGTCTATCTCGCAACTAACTTCAGCTTCTGGTAAAAAATTTGGGAATTTTGCCTTTATTAAATTTATAATCCGATCTAGTTGCTCAGCACTATAAAATGTCGGAGTCCCGCCACCAAAGTGCATCTGAAGCACTGGTGAAGAAGTATCAAGATGGTGGGATAAAATTTCAAGCTCACGTTCAATATATCCTATATAACGCTCTTTTTTATCCTCTTTACTCGTATATATCACGTTACACCCACAGAAATAACAGGCACTTCTGCAAAACGGTAGATGCAAATATAGCGAAAGTGGTCTGGCTTTATCACGATTTTTAAGCTCGTTTATATAATCATCATAGCAAAATTTATCACTAAACTCAGGTGCGGTTGGATAGCTTGTGTAACGAGGTCCTGGACGTGAATACTTCACATATGCTGCAAAATCAATCATCTGTTCTACTCCTTGCCATATTTATCATCGCTTCGATATTTACAAACAAATTTGGATGCTCCTTCTTTATGTTTTTTACAAGTTTTTCAATGTCAATACTAAAATTTCTATCACTCTTTTCAGTGGCCATTTTGCGTATCTCATCCATCGCAACAACCCAAACATCACTAAAATCAACCGGTACGTTTTGATATATCGTCTTTTCAAGTTTTAGATCAAAGTTCTCTTTTTGCAACTCTTTAAACTTATCTAAAAGTTCAGAAAGCGACTTTATAGAGACCATCGTGTGTAAATTTTGTTTATCATCTATAGCAAACCACGGCTCCACACCATCCCACGAGCCACTTTTCAGGCTTAGCGTGTGTTCGTTTGGATTTTTAGTCGGCACTATCTCAAATATCGTTCGTTCACTATCTTTAATACCTAAATTTGAGCTTATTTCATCTATCTTATCATATACGTTTTTATCTTCACTCATTTTTTATCCAAATTTAAAAATTTATAAATTTCTCTGCCTATCTAGCCAGACCATTATGCCCTTTTGTGCGTGTAGGCGGTTCTCAGCTTCGGCAAAAATTTCATCCGCATGTGCTTCAAACACCGCTTCACTCACCTCATATCCACGATAAGCTGGTAAACAGTGCAAAAATATCGCATTTTTATCTGCCAAAGCCATTATACTCTCATCAACGATAAACCCATCAAAGTCTTTTATACGTTGTTCTTTTTCACTCTCTTGTCCCATTGATACCCAAGTGTCGGTAGTAACGACATCTGCATTACGCACAGCATCTTTTATATCATTGCTGACATAAATTTTAGCCCCTGAAAGCTCTGCATTTTTATAGGCTTGTTTTAAAATTTCACTATTTACTTCATATCCTTTTGGTGTGGCTACTCTTAGCTCAAAGCCAAGCTTTGAGGCCAACATCAGCCACGAATGAGCCATATTATTACCATCACCTACATAAGCTACAACCTGCCCTGAGCCAAACTCTTTCATAGTAAGAATATCAGCCATAAGCTGCACTGGATGGTAAAGGTCGCTTAGTCCGTTTATAACAGGCACTGAACTAAATTTAGCAAACTCAGTAAGCGTATCGTGTGAATTTACTCGCATCATCACCATATCAACCATTTTATCAAGCACTCTAGCGGTATCTCTTATTGGCTCTCCACGTCCCATTTGTATGTCATTTTTTGATAAAAATAGTGCGTTACCTCCAAGCTGGTTCATCCCGACCTCAAAGCTCACACGCGTTCTTGTAGAACTCTTTTCAAATATCATAGCTAAGTTTTGTCCTTTTAGATATGGTACAAACTCACGGCGTTTTGTCTGCTCCTTTATCTCTTTTGCAAGGACTAAAATCTCTAAAATTTCATCTTTACTAAAATCATTTAACGTTAGAAAATGTCTCATTATCTACCTTTTATATCTATATCGCAGAGCAAATCCACTTATCGCAGCGTAATCGCCGAAGTATCTTTTTGCCCTATAAAAAGGCTTTTACACGCTCTCATATTGCTCTCCTTAAAATTTCAGCTGCTTCCTTAGCATGATAGGTTATCATCATATCCGCTCCGGCACGTTTTATCCCAAGCAACGTCTCCATCATCACACGCTCATAATCAATCACTCCAGCATTAGCCCCAGCTTTTAGCAAGGCATATTCACCGCTTACATTATACGCACATATCGGCAAAAGCGTTGAGTTTCTTAACTCACGGATTATATCAAGATAGGCAAGTGCTGGTTTTACCATTAGCAAGTCAGCAGACTGAGCTTCATCTTGCAAACTTTCATTTATCGCCTCCAAGCGATTTGCACTATCCATCTGATAGCTTCTGCGATCGCCAAAACTAGGAGCAGATTCTGCCACATCACGAAAAGGTCCGTAATATGCTGAAGCAAATTTAGTAGAGTAAGCCATAATTGGCAAATTCTCATATCCATTTTCATCTAAAGCTTCACGCAAAGTAGTAATAATGCCATCCATCATACCGCTTGGTGCTATCATATCGGCACCATTTCTTGCGTGAATGATCGCTTGTTTGGCTGAAATTTCTAGCGTTGCATCATTATCTACTGTATTATGGACGTGATCTAGTATACCACAGTGTCCATGATCTGTGTATTCACAAAAGCAAAGATCTGTTATAACTACCAAATTTGGAAACTTATCTTTTATCACACGAAGTGAAGTTGCGATTATACCATCATCGCTTAGAGCATCAGAGCCGATACTATCTTTTAAATTTGGTATACCAAATAAAATAATCGCCTTTATCCCAAGGCTCACAACGACTTCGCACTCTTTTAAAATCTCATCCAAGCTCATCTGAAAAACACCAGGCATTGAGCCTATCTCTTTTTTCACACCACGGCCTTCAACTACAAAAAGTGGGTAGATAAAGTCGTTTGGACTTAAATTTGTCTCACGCACAAGCTCTCTAATATTTGGATTTATCCTAAGCCTTCTAAATCTTTTAAACATATATTTGCCTTTTTCTGTTAAAATATTCCGTTTTAGTTAGTGTAACACAATCGGAGTAAATTTAAGATGAATATTGAAATTTCAAATGAAGCAAACTTGCCATCACGCTTTGGTGGTTTTAAAGTTAAGGCTTTTAAAGAGGGCATTAAGGAACATTTGGCGATATACAAAGAGCCATTTGATGAAATTTTAAACGTACGTATCCACTCAGAGTGTCTGACTGGGGATGCCATAGGTAGCCTAAAATGCGACTGCCGTGACCAGCTAGAGGCTAGTTTGAAATACATTGAAAAACACGGCGGTATGGTAATATACTTACGTCAAGAGGGACGAAATATCGGACTTTTAAACAAGATAAACGCTTACGCACTGCAAGATAAAGGACTTGACACTATTGAGGCAAATCACCAGCTAGGCTTTAAGACTGATGAACGCACTTATGAGATAGTTGATTTTATCTTAAAACATTTTGGCATAAAACGTATAAATTTACTTACGAATAATCCGCTAAAACTTATGGGGCTAACCTGTGTTGAGATCGTAAAACGTGTACCTATCATCATAAAACCAAATAAATATAACGAGAATTACTTGCGTGTAAAAAAAGAGCAGATGGGGCATAAGCTTTGATGGTTTTACCGAGTAATTTTAATGCAAAAGTGGCTAAATTTAGTGAGATTTTAACTAAATTTAACCGTATTCATAGCTTGACAAACTATAAATTTATAGACGAGCAAGTCACCGATAGTATCGCACCGATAGAAATTTTTGAGCTAAATTTAGAGCAAAATACACCTAAAATCGCCATCGATGTTGGCAGTGGTGCTGGGTTTCCAGCGGTATTTTTGGCAATGATTTTAGAAGATTGCGAGTGGCATCTGTTTGAACCAAATGCTAAAAAATCATCATTTCTTAGCCTTATCAAGGTTGAATTGGGACTGATAAATTTAAAAGTGCATAGTCAAAAGATAGAGCAGTGTGATAAATTTAGAGCCGATCTTATAACATCAAGAGCATTAATGAAAATGCCACAGTTTATAAAAATTTGCAGTGGTTTTTATGATAAACAGACTAAATTTTTACTCTATAAAGGTAGTAGCGTAGCAGATGAGCTTAGTGGATATAATGCAAAAATTTACAATAATAAAAATAGAAATTACATTTTAATGGATAATATATTATGATAACTAAAATTTTAGTCGCAACCATCGTACTTTTCATCATCTATATAGTATTTTTCAAGGCAAAAAAACAAGTCGATGAGAGAGTGGAAAATTTCGTTGAGTGCGGTAAATGTGGCACTTTTGTTGATATAAAAGAGAGTATTTTGCGAAACGGAAAATACATCTGCAAAGACTGTGAAAAGGAGAATTAATGCAACTTATCGGGCATGAGCTAGTAGCATATGAGCCACTTTTTGTAGTGAGTAGCGAGAGCCAGATAATGGCTGGACGAGTAAATTTATTTGATTTTGATAAAAATATGATAGCTTATGCAAATGAGCTAAATACCGAATTTGCAGTGTATTGTAGCGATGTTAGCCAAGCAATAATCGCAAATGCAGCAGGAGCAAAGCTAATCATCGCAAATGAGCTAGAAAAAGCTAAAAAATTCGCCGAATTCGCTCAGTTTTATCTGTTTGATAGCAAGATAGCTTATGTTATAAACGATGAAGTAGAACTTGAAACTCTAGCTCAAAACGGTGTAGACGTAGCGATATTTAAAAAAGGGATAGACAATGGAGATATTTAAAACCTGTTTTTTGATGGTTGGCATGATGATGCTTTTTATGTTTGTCGGTAGCCTAGTTGGCGGTCAGCAGGGTATGATAATGGCATTTTTAATAGCAGCTGGCATGAATATATTTTCATACTTTTTCAGCGATAAACTCGTGCTAAAACGATACAATGCAATTGAAGTTGACGAGGCTAATGCTAGTGGACTTTATACTATCGTGCGTAGACTAAGCAAAAGGGCAAACATACCTATGCCACGTGTTTATATCATACCAGAGTCTGCACCAAATGCATTTGCAACTGGTCGCAACCCTAGCAATGCCGCAATCGCCATAACAGAAGGGCTTTTAAATTTATTAAATGAAAATGAGATAGAAGGTGTTCTAGCTCACGAACTTTGCCACGTAAAACACTACGACATCCTAACAGGTACGATAGCTGCGGTAATGGCAGGTGCAATAGCGATGCTTGCAAACTTTGCTAAATTTGGTGCAGTTGCCAATCAAAACTCACAAAATAATAAAAACAACGGTGTAATAATGCTCTTAGTTGCTATAATAATGCCAATTGCTGCCACAATAATCCAAATGGCAATCTCACGCGAACGCGAATACAAGGCAGACAAAGGTGCAGCCTTGTTAACCGGGCATCCTGAGTGGCTCGCAAACGCTTTGCGTAAACTTGAAAGCTACTCACAAAATCGCATAATAGCAAACGCTACTCCACAAAGTGCACATATGTTTATTATCAATCCATTTGGTTCTATCAAAAATACACTCTCATCTTTATTTCGTACGCATCCGCTAACAAGCGATCGCATAGCTGAGCTTAAGAAAATAGAGCAACATCTAAGAGAATAAAAATTAGTGGAGAATATACAACCCTCCACTAGTTTAAATTTAAATTCTAAAATTTATAAAATTGACATTAATTTAAGCTAAAAAATTTATTGATTATCGCTTATTTATGCAGTCAAGTTTGTTTATTTGGTAGTTAAAAAGAAGCCTACCATCTTGCGTATAAAACACCTGATCCATCGTAATGTTATTATCCAGCATAGCCATCGCTTCACTATCTTGACAAATTTGAGCCAGATTCATCTTGCGTGTTTCGTCGGCATATTTTTTAAGCTCTTGTGTATTAAATTTACTCACCCAAGTCTTTTTCGTGTCATTTACTGCGTAACGATACAAAAGGTTATCGCCTATGTTTAAAAGATCGTTTAATACGAGATTTGAGTTACGCCGCAAAGGTATAGCTTTTTTATAAAATTTTGCATATTTAGCTGCCATTTCATAGGAGCTTGCTCCAAAAATGAACGAGCTAAAAAGCAAAGTAAAAACAACTACTCGCAACTACTTTTATCCATCTTTATATCAAAAAGGTGTCTGCCATCTAAATGATAGCTACCAAACAAAACTATGCCACGATTTAGCAAGGCAATAGATACACTCTCTTTACAAAGAAATTTCTTGCCATTGCTCTTAAATTCGCTCTTTAATGCCTCAAGTTGTTTGCTATTAAATTTAGAAATTTGTCTAGTCTTAATATCATTTAGACTAAAAATTGCATTTATATTTAAGCCATTAGCGTCAAGTGAGCTTATGGTGGTTATCTCATCTATCCTGCGTGGTAAATTTAAACTTGCAATACCCTCTATAAACTGCGGTATCTGCTTGGTTTTTAACTCAGATAAAATTTGCTCATAAAATGCCCTCTCAGTTGTAGCTTTTTTATCAAAGCTATCCGCGTTTGCAAGGGCTAAAAAAGCCGTTAAGATTAATAAAATTTTTCTAATTAAAATCACAATTTTATACCCACACTCGCTTTATAAACGGTGAAAGCTTCGTGACAACATCATAATTTATAGTACCAAAAAACTCTGCCCAAACATTTGCATCATCAAACACGCAGATCCACTCACCAGCATCTATGCTACTAAAACTATCCATAGACATCTTGCCAAGCAGTATATTACCATTAGCTAAATGCAGCTCCCCAACGCCGTTATAACGCAAAAGTCCATCGCCATACCCAAGATCATAAGTGGCGATATTCATATCATTTATAGCTGTAAATTTTGCACCATATCCTACGCTTTGACCACATTTTAACACACGTCCACTCACTTTATTTGCCCACAAACTAAGCACTGGACGTAAATTTAAACTATCATCAAACTGAGCATATCCGTGCTGAGCGATACCAACACGCACCATATCATCACTGTTTTCACTAAATCGCTCCAAGCCAGCTGAGTTATGCGAGTGAAATATAGGTCGTGTCAATCCAAATTTATCACAAAGACTTAAAATTTGCTCCTTTGCCACCTTGAAATTCTCTCTTTGTACAAAATAATCAGCATTTAGCTCATCACTTGCACGAAAGTGCGTATAAGCCCCTTCAAGCTTTAATTTTTTAGCCAACAAAAGCTTAAAAACTAAGTTTAGTTCACTTAAATTTAGTCCATTTCGATGCATATTTGTATCTATACAAAGGTGTATACGCGAACCATTCTTTATCCGCTCTAAGCCCCGTATATCATTTATAGCGTAGATGAACTTATCCGTTTCGTTTCCATTTGCAATATGAGAAAGTATCAATATATTTTTAAAAAAAGGCTCTATCTCATTGGCTTCAAACTCATTTTTAACCGCAACAAATTTTATCCCAAACTCACTAGCCTCTTCTGCGATAAGCCTAGCTCCGTGCCCATAAGCATTATCTTTTAGCACCAATATAACTCGATCTTTGCCATTAGCTTTAGTGCAAATTTGAGTTAAATTGTGTCTATAAGCAGTGCGATTTAGTCGTATCTCAGACATTGAAATTCACATCGTAAGCGGCATAAACATCTGGTAAAAGCTTTCGCACATTGTAATCATAGGCATAAAATTTAGCATAAATCTCTTTTAAATTTGTGCTACTCACTGCATTAAAGTCAAAAACATCTGTATTGTTTATCTTTGGGACTTGCCTATCAAGCTCTGCAAAAAACTCGCTCCTTGCTTTAAAAATTTGCTCCAACTTGGCTGCTACTTGTTCTGCTTTGTCATTATTATTTTGCATATTTACTCCTCGATAAATATCTTCATCTCATCGCCATAAAGCTTGATATAAAGGGTTTTTTGGCCCTGAAATTTATGTGTTGATGAAGTATAGTCTTCATAAAAGCTCACACGAAACAGTTTATCATTTTTAGAATTTGGGTATGGCGTGATGATAAAATTTGAAAATCTTATCTCTTTGCTCTCATTTCGTGAAAATATCATCTTTTTCATCGCTTTAAAATTTGCCAAACTCATACCATCATAACGAGCAAAGTCCTTATCATAAAATTTCAAATACTCATCTATATTGCTATCAGTCCAGCTTTTTTTCCATTTAAAAAGTCCAGAGATGATAGTAGCGATCTCGTTTGAGTCAGTGATTGGTAATGTTTTTTCATATATTAAAGCAAGGCTTTTTTTGTAATCTATAAGCTTATCATACTGCATAAGTATATCATTTTCCATAGCTACACAACCTTTAGTTTTAAGCTCATCTGTGCGACTTCCGTCAAGTGGATAGCCGTGTATCCATATGCCACCGCCATTGCGATGAGCTAACTTGTCAAGTAAATTTGGATAAGAAAGTGAGAATGCAAGAGGTCCGAGATATCGGTCACTTGGGGTAAATCTACGTGTTAGCTCATAAACTCCAATTGGCGTTTTTAGATCGCCCTCAGCTAGTTTATCACCACTTTTACCAACTATGACATTACTAGCAAAAATTTTATTTAAAACACCATTTTTATAAGATATGACTTTTAAATTTTTAGCCGTTTTATCAACGATAGTGAGTAAAATTTCATTGTCGTAATAGCCATATTTTACATCTGTATCTTTTAGTTTATTAACCCAATAATCTTTACTTAAAATATTTTTTTCAATTGCATTTATAACAGCTTTGGCTCCATTTTTAAGATAAATTTCTTCGTAATCTTTAGCATTAGCAAATATGATCAAAATAAATAAAAGCACTATCTTTCTCAAAACAAAATCCTAAAAAATCATAAATTTAAAGCGTAATTATAGCCTAAAAAATTACATTTTTTTATAATTTAAACTAAATTTTATGCTTTATAATTGTATAATTTGAAAATTATTATTAAAAATTTCATCAAAAGGAGATACTTTGAAAAAAATTATTATGTCTGCGATCATCGCAACTTTCGGCATTTCGGCTCTTATGGCATCTGATATTAGTATAGATAATGTCCGTGCAAGAACAACAAAACCTGGCTCTAACAATAGTGCGATATTTATGGATATAAAAAATAAATCAAATAAAGATATAAAGCTACTCCAAGCACGCTCAAGCGTATGTGCCAACACAGAGATACATACCCACAAAATGGAAAATGGTATGATGTCGATGATGCAGATTGATAACATAAATATTGCAAAAAATAGCGAAACCAAACTTGCTCCTGGCGGACTTCATATAATGCTTATAAATTTAAACAGACCACTAAATGATGGCGACAAAGTCGATGTTGAACTTGAGTTTGATAATGGCGAGAAGATAAAGCTTGATGATGTTAAAGTAACACCAAATTTTAAATGAAAAAAATACTGATCTTAATTATATCTTTGATTTTTATTAGTGGCATATTCGCAACTTGGTATGTTATCAAAAGTAGCAAAAGTGAAGATTCTCTTGAGTTTGCAAATTTTAGCACTACACTTGAGCCACTTAGCTGCGATATGAACATTCAGCCTTGCGAAGTGAGCTTTGGGACGAATAAATTTATATTTGAGCTTGAGCCAAGACCGATATATCCTATGAAACCTATAAATTTAAAGATAAGCGGTGCAGTAAAATTAAATTTAAAAGAACCTAGCCTTGATATATATGGGCTTAATATGAATATGGGCGTAATAAAGGCGAAGCTTGAGCCACGTGGCGATGATTTGGTCGCAAATATCGTGCTTAGTGCATGTGTGATAAATGTCATGAGATATAGATTTGATGTATTAAGCGATGGTAAAAAAACTGGTCTATATATAGATTTTGATCTAAAAATTTAGGATACCTTATGAAGTATGTTTTTGCATTTTTAGTTTGTTTTTTTATAAGTAGTGGTGCTTTATTTTTAGTTTTAAAGTCTGATAAATATGACTTTATTGCTGAATCTGTAAATGGCGAAGTAAGTCTTAAAAGTTTTAATGGCAAATATAAAATTTTATACTTTGGTTATCTCTTTTGCCCCGATGTTTGCCCTAGCACACTTGCATTTATAGGCGATGTCTTAAACGAGATAAAACGCGATGACTTTGAGCTTGTATTTATCACATTAGATCCAGAACGAGATACACCAGAAAATCTAACGCTAATGGTACAAAATTTTTATAAAAATGCGATCGGACTAAGGCTAAAAAATCTAGATAAAGTTGCCAAGAACTATGGTGTAAAATACCAAAAAATTAATCTTAAAAACTCAGCTATGCTCTACTCTATTGCACATAGCTCATCGATATATCTCTTTGATAAAGATAGCAAATTTTTTACTGAAGTTTCAAATTTAACACCACAAAACATAAGGGAAAATATAAAAAATTTAATAAATAATCGTCCATAAAAATAAACTATAAGGAAAAATTATGAAATTATTAAAGATGGTATTATTAATCGCAATAGTTGCAAACATTAGTTTAGCTGAAGTTAGCGAGATCGCAGTAAAACCTCAAGAGTTATCAAACTACAAACAAATCGTAGATGTCCGTACACCAAAAGAGTGGGCTGAAACTGGCGTTATAGATGGAGCAAAGTTAGTAACTCTAAGTGAAAACAAAGATGAGTTTATAGCAAAATTAAAAGAGGTTGGGGTAAATATAAATGAGCCAGTAGCCTTTATCTGTAGAAGTGGAAAAAGAAGTGCCAAAGCTGCAAATCTTATAGATAATGGTAATACAAAATATATAAATTTAAAAGGTGGTATGAGTCAACTTATAAAAGATGGCTATCAAACAAAGCCTTATAGCGAGAAATAAGTTAATTTCTGGTGGTTTATCTATCAAATTTAAAAAATAGTAGCCAAAATTTTAGCCGCAATGTTAAACGATTGTTTAATAAATAAAATTTAACTTAAAAGTATAAGCACATTAGCAATAAATTTTTACTTAAATTTATAATTTATATGTCAATTATGGTCGATATCTTCGGCTTTTAGATCATCGTTTGTTAAAATTTCACTTATCCTGCCTTCTGCTTCTAGTCTTACACGATCTGCATCACAATTCTCTTGATAGCTATAAACCATCACTACGCCAGCCACACTATCTATCGTTTCTATATTTTTAAACACTCTTATTTCATCGTCAATATTTTCAGCCGTTACAACATACATTGTCGTCTTGTACCGCGATGATCTCGCACTTATTCATTAGCTCTAAATTTTTTAAAATTTCATCAATTTTTTGACTATCTTTTACATAAACTATCAAACTTGAGATATTCGTCTTACTCTCCAAAATAGTATCGTTTTTTCATACGCACTTGTTATAAGTTCGTTTTCATTTATAAAAATTATACTATTTATCATTTATCGTTATCTGTAAAACCGCTTTTGAAATCAAAGTCATTTTATGCTTAAAATCAAAGTGAGTTAAAAACTATGCTTTTCACTTTGATTTCTAACCCAAAATTAACCACCTTTTAAAACCACTTAACGTCTTAAACCCATCAGATTTTTATAAATTTTATCCTTTGGTTTTAACGCTTTAATGCCACTATCTAAAAGCGGTGGATTAATCTTTGGCATAGGCTCTCCTTTTTTACGGACATTTTTTTAAAAAATATTTTCTATCCGCTAAATTATCCGGAAAAAATCTTGTAATAAACTTAAACATATTGTAATAACCTGAAATATATTAAAACATAGATATTGTAACAAAATATCATTTTTACGAAGTTTGTTAAACGTTTTGAAATGTAATGAAATAAGTTTAAATATTAAAAATGGTGGAAGTGAGGGGGATTGAACCCCTGTCCAAAAACAAAACAATCACAGCCTCTACATACTTAGCAAAAGTGAAAGCTTCATCTAGCTACGCTCACCTTCCAAAACGACTAGCCAGACTAAGACAAATATTCAGTCCTCGCATTGTCAAAACGCAGACCTACACTATCTAGAGTTACTCGCAGGCTTTTTAGATAGTATCAAAAGTGCAAGGCTCAACTGAACTTACGCGACTTTAGCGTAAGCAGGAGCAAATTTAACGTTATTTGCGTTTAAATTTAAGTTTGAGCTTTTAACGCTTTGCTCAAAGCGGTATGCAACCATGACAACTCTGCTCCTGTCGAAGCCAAGTCACTCCCATAAAAAGGCAGATATTATAGTATTTTTTAAAATTTTAATCAAGTTCAGTCGGTATATCGATAATTTTAGGGTTTAAAACGCTAAAATGTTCAGCATCATTTTCTATATCTTGCTTATATTTTTCAAATTGATCGCTTGCAAGTAAAAGCCAATCTATAAATTTATCATTTGCAGGACCATCTAACTCTCTAGCCTCTGAGCAGACCTTCTCAGCCAATGTTGTGAGCTTCATAATTGGATCAATATGCATAAATCCTGCAGCGGATTTGATGTTATGAAAAATCCTAAAAAGCTCATTGATATTTTCTTTATACCTATTTTCACGACTTAAGCTTATAATCAAAGGTTCCATTAGATCGCACATCAAAGCATAATGCGACAAAAAATCATCAACTATATCATAAGAATAATCAATCTCTAATCTTTTTAATATTCCCATAAATCACATCCTTAAATAATTTTATAATTGTATCAAAAATTTGGTAAAATTATAACGATTTTATAAAATTTAAGGAAAAATAAATGCAAATTAGAGGCAAAAAGCTAAGTGTAACAGATATAAAAAATAAAAAATTTAGTGAACCAATAGTAATGATAACCGCCTACGATGCGTTATTTGCACGACTTTTTGAAGGTATTGCTGACATTATTTTGGTGGGTGATAGTCTAAATATGAGCTTTAATGCTCAAAAAGACACACTAAGTATCTCAATGCGTGATATGCTTTATCACACAAAAGCTGTTAGCAAAGGAGCGGAAAATACTTTTATCATTGCTGATATGCCATTTGGTAGCTACTTTGATGAAAAAACCGCACTTAAAAATGCTATCAAATTTTATAAAAAAGCGGGAGCTGACGCTGTTAAACTAGAAGGTGGCATTAAGACTGCACCAATAGTAAAGCGTTTAGTCGATGAAGGTATAAATGTGATGCCTCACATCGGACTTATGCCTCAAAGTGTGCGATTTGACGGCGGATATAAGATAAAAGGACGCAATGAATCTGATGCAAAAAGACTAATATCTGAGGCTAAGGCCCATGAAGCGGCTGGAGCATTTGCGATAGTGATTGAAGGTGTTATTAGTAGTGTTGCTGAGGAGGTCGCAAAAAGCGTAAAAGTGCCAGTCATAGGCATAGGAAGTGGTGCAAATATAGATGGTCAAGTGCTTGTTTGGTCTGATATGCTCGGCTTTTTTGATGAGTTTAAGCCAAAATTTGTAAAACGTTATATTGATGGGGCAAATTTAGTCAAAGCGGCGGTGAGCGAATACGCAAATGAAGTCAGAACCAGAAAATTCCCAAGCAAGGAGTTTGAATATAAAGCGTAAATGGCTATTTTTAAATTTAAAAATGTATAATTAAATCTAAAAATTTAATGAGTGATAAATGGATAGAATAGTTGAGATAGAAAAAGTAAGCTTTGAGAGCGAATTTGAAACATCATTGCGTCCGAGCAACTTTGATGATTACATCGGACAGGAGAAGATCAAGCAAAATTTAAATGTCTTTATAAAAGCGGCTAAAAAACGTGGCGAGTGTCTTGATCATGTGCTATTTTACGGTCCTCCAGGGCTTGGTAAAACAACACTTGCTCACATCATCGCAAACGAAATGGGCGTAAACATAAAGATGACCGCCGCTCCTATGATAGAAAAGAGTGGCGACCTAGCTGCCGTGCTTACAAATTTGCAAGAGGGCGATGTGCTCTTTATAGATGAGATTCATCGCTTAAGCTCGGCTATTGAAGAGGTTCTTTACCCCGCGATGGAGGATTTTCGTCTTGATATCATCATAGGTAGCGGTCCAGCAGCTCAGACTATAAAAATAGATCTACCTAAATTTACTCTAATTGGTGCTACGACACGGGCTGGTATGATCTCAGCACCGCTTCGTGATCGCTTTGGTATGGATTTTCGTTTACAATTTTATAGCCATGCAGAGCTTACAAGAATCGTGCAAATAGCGTCTTTAAAGCTTGGTAAAGAGTGCGAAAAACTAGCCGCTCATGAGATAGCACGCCGCTCACGAGCCACACCGCGTATCGCTTTAAGACTGCTTAAACGCATTCGTGATTTTGCCGAAGTAAATGATGAGTTTATCATTACACAAAATCGTGCAAAAGACGCTTTGGACGCACTTGGAGTAAACGAAATAGGCTTTGATGAGATGGATATAAAATACCTTGAAATTTTACTAGAAGCCAGGCGTCGTCCATTAGGCCTTAGCACTATAGCAGCAGCACTTAGCGAAGACGAGGGCACGATAGAAGATGTCATAGAGCCATATCTAATCGCAAATGGCTACATCGAGCGAACGGCGAAGGGACGGATCGCAAGTGCGAAGTGTTTTGAGACTTTTCATATAAATTTGCACTCTAACAAAGGGTTGTTTGATGAGTAATATGATAAAGTTAAACCATTTTAAAAATTTTAAATTTAACAAAGCAAATAAATCGCCACGTTAAATTTTCGCTTTTATTTTTGATATAATTGCAAATACAAAAAAGGAGATAGATGAATAACTCAAAAATTTTTATAGCGTTTTTTGCATTTTTCGCACTTGCACTTTTGCTCTATCTGTTTAAGCCATTTTTATTAAACATATTCATAGCAGCACTCCTTGCGGTTGCTACATCAAATATAAATATAAAATTTTTACAGCTCACAAAAGGACGCAAAAGCCTATCAGCGGCACTTACAACAGCGGTACTTTTTGCACTGTTTATCGCACCGTTTTTATATACTATTATTGAGCTTACTGGATATGCTTCGACGTTTAACATAGCTCATATTACAAATATGATCGAATATATCAAAAATTACGACTTTGGGCTACCATCGAGCATTGAGTTTTTAGAGCCAAAGTTTAAAGAATTTATCACTACTATAGATATAAAATCAATCAGTGCAAATATATTTACAAACCTTGCAAATATAGGCAAACTTAGTGCTAAATTTATAACTGATGTCACCTTTATCTTGGTATTTTACTTTTTTGCGATACTATACGGAAATGAGCTTGTTGCATATCTAAAAAGTGCTCTCCCGATGAGAAACGATGAGAGCACAATGATACTAAGCGAGGTCGCAAATGTAATGAGCGTCGTGCTTTACTCTATCATCATAAATGCAATATTACAAGGAATTTTGTTTGCTTTTATTACGACTCTGTATGGATATAATGGCATTTTAACAGGCGTTTTATATGCATTTTGTTCGCTCATACCCGTCGTTGGTGGCATACTAGCTTGGGGTCCTATTAGTCTTTATGAATTTACTATTGGAAACACGAGTGTATCCATCGTGATCGCACTTTATACCATTATCGTTATATCAGTGATAGCTGACACATTTTTAAAGCCACTTGTTATTAAATTTATAAATGATAAACTAGTGAAAATCCCAACTAAAATCAATGAACTTTTGATATTTTTTGCAATGATTGCTGGTATGACAACGTTTGGCGTATGGGGTTTGGTGCTTGGTCCAGCAATAGTTACATTTTTCCTATCAACAATAAAACTTTATGTGCTTTTAAAAGAGCATGAGATAGTCTAAAAAGGGAAATTTATGATATATAAAGATAAATTTATAAGAGTTGAACGCGAAGATAACGAGCTTCCATGGGTTAAAATTTTTGCACAAAATAACTTTCGTGAGTTAAGTGATTGTGATGAAACCACACGCACAAGGCTATTTGAAGCGATGATGATAGCGGAGCAAACTATGATTAAGTTTTATGCTCCAACAAAGATAAATATCGCTAGTTTTGGCAACTATGTGCCACAAGTGCATATCCACGTTATCGCTCGTTTTGAAAACGACAGCTTTTTCCCTGAGAGTGTTTGGGGTAAAAAACAGCGAGAAAACGAACTAAACCTGCCAAATTTTGATGAATTTGCAAAAATTTTAAGCTCAAGTTTAAGGACAAAATTTGAGTAAAAAAAGCCTTATAATTACGTTCATATCGGTTCTATTTGCTATTGTTTGCTTTTGGCTTTATCTGTTTTATAGTGCATATAAAACAGAGCAAAATAGCTTTGCAATAAAGCTATTTTTTGATAATCAAATAAAACAATTACATAAAAGCGTAGAAGATGCCAAACTCTCATCAATGGCGATCGCTGTTTTACTAGGGCAAAATAACACGATACATATGTGTTTTTTAAATGATAACCGCGATGGGTGCTTAAAAAATATAAAAGAGCTTATAAAAACACTCAGTGCGGTCTCGATGTATAATGACATAAAAATTCATCTACATACAAACGATCTAAAAAGCTACGTCAGAAGCTGGGATACACAACGCTATGGAGATACTTTAGTCTCTTTTCGTCATCTTTTAAATGAAGCAAAAAATAGCAAAAAGCCAGTCTCTGGAATAGAAGCTGGTGTAGCTGGAGTATTTATCCGTGCAGTCTCAAATGTAACCTATAATAATCAAAATATCGGTAGCATCGAAGTATTGTTAAATTTTGAAAATATTGGCAAATTTTATAAAGAACAAGGCGTAGATCTATATGTTTTGATAGATAAAGTAAAATCAAAAGCCACAAAAGACGAGACAAATAGTAAAATTTTAGATGATTTTTATATAGAAAATCTAAGCAGTGCAAACTTAAATTCCTTAGAAATTTTACGCGATATTGAATTTAATAAGGTAAATTTTTATGAATACAAAACGCATTTTTTCAGTATCGTGCCACTTATAGATGCAAGTGGACAAAAGATAGGCTATTATGTCTTACATATAAATACTGATGCAAAAGAGCGTAATATCTCACAAAACTATCAACCACTTGATGGATTATTTTGAGTTTTAAATTTATAAGAAAATATACTTCCAACGTTTACTTCGCTCTTGACATCGTAGATTATGTCATATTTATGGCAGATTTCAGAGACGATATTTAGCCCCAAACCAAAGCCACCTTGCACTTCATCCTCACGCTCATAACGCTTCCAAATTCGTTTGATGTCTTTTATGCCATTGCCAAAATCCTGTACGCTAAAGACTACAAAATCACCATCGCGATATAAATTTATAAGTATTTTGCTATCAGCTGGACTGTATTTAATAGCGTTTGTTATTGTGTTATCGATTATGCGTTGAGCAGCTAGTTTACTGATAAAAACCGTATCATGGTTAGTTACATATAGCATAAGTTGAGTGTGCTTAGCACCTGCCACGCTTTGTAAAAATCCCACTCTCTCACTTAGATAACTGCCTAAATCAAGCCACTCTTTTGGAAATTTTATATATCCACGTTTTATAAAATACTCTACGTCCTCATAGGTTATTTGCATCTGCTTTAGAGCATTTTTGATGCGACTTGTGTATTTATTATCCACACCAAGCATCTCTAAATTTATCCCAGCCACACCAAGCGGTGTTTTTAGCTCATGCATGGCGTCATTAAAGAAGTTATTCATATACTTTTGTATATCCTTATATGGCTTAACACTTCCAAGATATGAAACATAAAGTATGAAAAATACAGCTAAAAGCACGAGTGTAAGCATCAAAGCAGCGATAAATATCATCTTTTTATGCCCCTGCTCTTGTGCGACAATGATGTAATATGGATGCTTATCTTTAAAAAAGAAACTTTTATAATACAAATAACCATCTTCCTCAAGCATAACAAATTTTAAACTCTCTGGCACCTTTTCTAAATTTGAAACGATCGGCATCAAATTAGTATCGATTATCGCATACCTATATATCATTGAATTTGGCAGTGTTGCATTATTCAAAAATAGCTGTTTGATTTGCGATTCAAATTTAATGAGTGCAAAGAGGTTTTTATAGCTCTCATCTTTTTTACTTAAATTTATTATCGTTAAGCTTTGAAAAACAAACAAAGCCATAATCACAATAGTAGATATTATCGGAATCTTAAAGCTTTTTTGCATCTATTTTGTAGCCGATCCGCCTTTTTGAGATAATAAAATCATTTGAAGTTTTTTGACGAATTTTTAGAACATGCATACGAATATCAGCTGAATCTATCTCTTTGTCTCTCCATACTTGATCTCTTATATCTTCCATACTAACATAGCGATTTAGATGCATTATCAAGCATTCAACTAGCTCAAGCTCTTTCGCACTAAGTCCAACATCCATGCCATCTTTTTGTAAAATTTTACTAGCGGTATTAAACTCAAAACCGCCACCTAAAATGATGATATTTTTATCATCAAGGCTATAATATTTTCTCATAAGCTCACCAACACGGAGTTTAAGCTCGGCTAATTCAAATGGCTTTTTTAGGTATTCGTTACAACCAAGCTCATATCCTATTGCCATATCATTGACATCTATAAGCGAAGTCATTATCATTATCGGTGTATCTAAACCTAAATTTTTGATGTATTTTATCACTTCAAATCCACTTAAATATGGCACCTTGACATCAAGTATAAAAAGATGGTAAAAATTTGCTACTATCTTATCGCAAGCTACCTGTCCATCATTGACCGTATCTACGTCATAACCAAGCCCTTGCAGATATTCGCATACGCTCTCACAAAATTGAACGTCATCTTCTAAAAGTAAAATTTTCAAATATTCCCCTCTTAAATTTATATGAAATGTAATTTTAAGGATCTTTGGGCGTCATAAAACGCCCAAATTTTAAGCACCTGTAAAAATTTGTCCAGCATAAACTATATAATATCTTAGCAAAATTACTCCTGTGATTACAATAAGAGTGTTAAAAATAATCACAGCTGGTTTATACGCGTGTCCTTTTAGTGCAGTAAAATCAATAATGATAGGCAGTATAAGCCCTACTCCAATAACCCCAAACCAGAAAATTTGAGATAGATAGCTACTGCTTAACACACTCTTTGCTACTGCAACACTCGCTTCATTTCCACCAAACATAAGAGCAAACAAGACACCCAAAAGAACCAACTCACACACTATCGTAATAAGATCAAATTTAAGCAAGCTTGCAACTATATGTCTATCAACATCTTTTTTAAACAAAAGCATACCGCCAAGCACACTAGCAGCTATACCTGAGCTAAATCCTGAAACTAAAAATAGTATCGGTAGTATCGGTGTATCCCAAAGTGGCAGTTTATGCACCGCACTTAGTAAAAATCCTGTATAAACACCAACGCCAATCGCTAGGATAAATAGTAAAATTTCTATAAATTTAAGCAATAGTGGGCGTAACATCAAATTTGATAAGCCGTTTAAAAGACCTATATTCATTGACTTTATCTGTGGAGCAAATGCAACGAGCAAATAAGCAAACGCAAATGGCGTATAAACAAGCAACAAAGCAACACCTATTGACATTACAGAGGTGAAGTTATACTTTAAAAGTATCCAATAAAAGTTAAGTGGCTTACCAAGATCAAACACTAAAAGTGAAAGTCCGATACATATCGTTATGGGTGCGATGATAGTTGCTGCCTTAAAACAAGCATCAAATTTAGATTCAGCACTAACAGCATTTGGATCAATAAGCTTCCATCTAAGCTTAATCGCCACCATCATAGCACCCGCTGAAAGCCCTGCTAAAAATAGATAAATCGCTATCGGCCACGGCCAGTAAATCTCGGTGTATTGAGCCATACTTCCCCACATATTATTCATTGTGTCCTCCTTTGCGGTTTGCTATCATAGCTAGTTGCGGATGAGTATTTAGCTCCGCCTTTGGTAGATAGTATTTTTTCTCTTTTAAAATTTTAGAAACTTCTGAGGTTTCATCGTTTAAATCACCAAAAATGAGTGCGTCAGTCGGACACACCGTTACACACGCTGGCTGCTCGCCTTTTGCTAAACGCGTCTCGTAGCAGAAAGTACATTTGCCTATCTCGCCAGTATCAGGCTCAACAAACCTAGCGTCATAAGGACAGGCTAAGATACAGTATTTACAGCTTACACAAGTGCGATGATCTAATAATGTGATGCCCTCTTTGGTTTTAAAGCTTGCTCCGGTAGGGCAGACATCTACGCATGGACTATCTTCACACATAACACAGCTTTGGCGTATAAAATCCATCTTTAAATTTGGAAACTCTCCGCTTACTTTTGAATGCACTTGCAGACGATAAACACCCATAGGAACGCCATTTTCGCTTCTACATGCTACCGAACAGCCCTGACAGCCAATACATAAATTTTCATCGTGTATCATCATATATTTTTTTACATTATTACTCATTTTAACCCCCTTATGCCTTAACTATATCCACGCCAACATTTGTAACCATAGTCGCTGCAACTGGTCCTTCGGCTGGATTTAAAAGGACACTAGAATTTACACCTAAACCATTTGCACGAGTAGCTCCTGGTGTGATATGCCCAAATCCATGATAGACAAACAGCGTATCCTCACGGATGCCTTGTGTTAGCATTATTTTACCTTTTTGCTTACCAAATTTATTTTGCAGATAAACCAAGTCGCCATCTTTTAAGCTCTTACGCTCGGCAGTTTTTGGATGTATCCAAATAGGCGATTCGCTCATCATATCGTGTAAAAATGGTACATTTTGAGTATGTCCGTTTGTGTGTATCGGCGTTTTACCGCTCATCAAGCAAAGCTCGTGTCCATCATAAACATCTATATCTTTAAAATTTAGTCCACCATATCCAGGAAACTGAGCCTCTACATCTTCTTTAAACAGCTCAATCTTGCCACTTTTTGTCTTTAATCTCGCCATATCGTCCATAAGTCCATTCTCGCCAACAAACTGCATAGCATTAGGATACTTCTCTACAAATTTAGCAACTGAGCCCTTTTCGCGGTATAAGATACCAGGCACTTTCCACGTGATATAGCCGTTCTTTTCAAGAGCAGTTAAAAGTTCAACATTTCCTTTAACCTGTTGCATACGCCACTCACGCATATCGTTGTATTTATAAAGTTCATCGATTTTCATTTTACGAGCAAGCTCTCTAAATATACTTAGTCCGTCTTTCGTATCACCGATCGGTTCTACGATCTTATTGCGTATCATATAGGCTGGTTTTTGACCTGATTTATCTTCAATACCCTCATCACGTTCTAAATACGTACTCTCAGGCAACACAACATCAGCAAATGTTGCCATATCATTTAGATATATATCGCTCACTACGATAAAATCAAGCTTTTTAAGAGCTTCTATGCTCTTTTGTGTCCCAGCAACGTTTATGAGATGGTTAAATCGAATATTAAACCAGCCTTTTATAGGGTAAGGCTTTTCATTTAAAATAGCATCTGCTATATCCATCAAAACACCGTGTTTGTTACTGACAAATTTATGCTTTCCATCTTCACCAGCAAAGTCAAGGCGTTGCACTTTTGGTAATTTAAATTCTTTATCAGGGTTACTAAGCTCTGGGAAATCACTCGTGCCAGTTAGTTTATTAAATGTCTTAGCATTTTTACCACCAAACAAACCACCCTTAACTTCCCAGTTACCCATCATCGCATTTGCGACCATTATTGCTTTAGTCCGCATATATTCGGCTTTTGTAGTAGTTGTCTTATGCCCAAAGTCGATGATGACCCTTGGTGCAGCAGCCCAAATTTCAGCTGCTATGCGTTCAACTGTCGCTGCAGGTATACCGGTGATGCTCTCTTGCCATTGTGGGGTTGTATCTTTGGTATCTTCGATGATCTTATCAAAGCCAATAGTAAATTTTTCTATGAATTCTTTATTGTAAGTACCATTTTTGATCCAAGTGTTTATAAGTGCCATAACAAAGGCTATATCTGTGCCAGGCTTTACTGGTAGCCATTCATCAGCCTTGGCCGCGACGACACTAAAGCGTGGCTCAAGCACGAGCAATTTTGTATCTTTTTTATCAGCAAATTTAGCCAACTTTTTCGCGTCTGAAATGACGATACCTTCAAAAAGGTTATGTCCAAAATTTACAATATATTTTGCGTTTGAGAAGTCTCGTTTTAACTTTGCGATACCATACATATGTTCGCAGACCATTTGGTATGTGATCGGACAGCAAGAGAAGTGTGAAAAGCAATTTGGTGATCCATAAGCACTAGCAAAGCTTACCATAAGCTTGTGTGTTTGGCTTGATTTAGCAGTAAAAACAAAGCTTTGTGCCCCATATTTTTGTTTTATTTCACTCATCTTTGTAGCGACTAAATTTAATGCTTCGTCCCAACTCGCCTCTCTCCACTTGCCCTCTCCACGCTCACCAACTCTAATAAGTGGTTTTACGATACGCTCTGGATCATAAAGCTGGTTGTGTCCTGCTCCGCCACGCGCACATACTGATGTTGAACCAGCATTATGATTGCCTTGTATAAAGACATTTTTGCCATCTATAACGCGTGCTTCGATCGGACAACGAGTAGAGCACATCTCACAAAAACTACATGTAAAATTTTCACTTCCCTGTAAAGCCCTAGCACCAACAGCACCAAGACTTCCAGGCGTAAGACAGGTTGCCAATGCACCAGCACCAGCACCGACTTTAAGAAATCTTCTTCTAGATTTATTCATCTTATCCCTCCTTAAATCTAAAAAATTAATTTTATTTTACAGTATTTACGTAAAAATAAGGTAAAAACTTAATTATAAAATTTAAACTTATAAATTTATAAATTGTTTGATAAAAAATTTTAATACAGATCAAATTTTAGTTAAAATATGGGGTTAAAATTTGAATTTTAATATATAAATTTATTAAAAAATGTTTAAAATTATTATCAAAATTAGACTAATTATCCATGTAAATAGCCAAAAATTACTCTTTTTACTTAATGCATAAAATATCTTTTTGTTATATTTATATCACTTTATATTAAAGTGCTAACTCTGTAAATTTATTTAATAGCTCTTGAGTTTGTTTATTATTTTTATTTTTAGATTTGAAATTTAATGCATTAGTTTCATTGCTATCTTAACTTTCTACTATAGAAACTTTAAATCATGATAGGCCATTTGAGCTAAAGTACCTACCTTATCTATTGCTTTACATTGCTAGCCGGTTAGATCTATGACATTTATCAGCTATTTTACTTTATAAATCTCATATGCTCTATCATAAGCAATATTTTAATACCGAATTTATACTATCTATCTTAACGAGTAGCAACCTCAAGCTGAGTTAGTTTGCCGTTAAAGGACTTATTGTTGCTAATAGTTTGGCTTAAAATTTCATACAAGCTTGCAACATTATCGCATTATCGCTTACTTTACTTTGCAAGTAGTCATTTAGCATACACAAATCAATCGACTCAAAGCAAACAAGATCTTGATTTTAGAAGCTACTTTGACTAAACTTTAAATTTACATACTTATACCCCATTTTATGCTATTTTATCACTATCGGCATTTAAAATTTCATCCACATACGATATCCTTATATAAGCTATCTATAAATGCAGTAACTACTAAGTCAAATATTATCATTATCTAATGTAATAAAAATTATTTTAAGCAGATTAAAAAATATTAGTATTTAAATTTATTTGGTTATTTTCACTGATAAAACTTACCATATTAGTTTTGTTATCAAATTTATTAAATTCTTTTGTAATTAAGTAAAGTCATTCTTGTATCTTAAACTATTATCATTGCTTTTATATTTATCTTTGGAAGATAAGTAGCAATGACTATCATAACTACACTTTTTTACATTCTATTATTTCACCAATAACAAACAAAAAGCTAAAAACAACTAAAGTTAATACGAACTTTTTCATTGCAATCTCCTTAATAGTAGGATATTTTAGCTTTTAAATATCAAATCGGTAAATTTTAAATAATATTAAAAATTTAAATACCGAGAGAAAGCTCTCTCGGTTAAATTTATTATAGCAAAACTGGAGCTATTAAAAATCCCAAGATAACAGACAAAGTGACCATTATTGTACCAGGGATAAAGAATGAGTGGTTAAATACAAATTTACCAACTCTTGTTGTACCGGTATCATCCATCGCTATAGCACCCAAAGTTGTAGGGTATGTAGGAAGGACAAACAAACCTGACACAGCAGCAAAAGATGCTACAAGTATCCAGATATTTTGCGAGTTTTCTGGACTTGTCATACCAAGTGCAGCAGCTATAGCTGGCATCATAACTCTTGTGGTTGCAGCTTGTGAATACAATAAACAACTTAGGAAATATAACGCGATAGCAAGAACAAATGGATACTCTATAACAACCGCTTTAGCTATGTCTTTAATAGAATCAAGGTGTCCATTAACAAATGTTGTACCAAGCCAAGCAATACCGATAACACATATGCAAGCGTTCATACCACTTTGGAAAGTGCTAGTTGAGAGCAACTTACCAGTGTCGATCTTGCATAAAACTGCTATCAAAAAGCCGATAGTTAGCATAAAACTAATGATTGCGTTATCTCTTGTTAAGATTGGATTTTCTATTAGTCCGATATTTTTTGATATAACAAGTGCGTAAGCAACGATGATTAAAACGCCAATGCCAAATATCATAACTGAGCGTTTTGCGTATGGTTTTGGCTCTGCATACTCCTCGGCTTTAATCTCGGCGACCAGACCTCTTGCTAATCTATCTTGGTATGTAGGATCTTTTGAAAGGTCAAGGTCATAAAATTTATTTACAAAAAGAGCAGTAACTATCATCGCTACAAATGTTGTAGATATGCATATAAAAAGCAATGTCGGATAAGCAACACCAAGAGGCTCACATACGCCAGTCATAGCAACAAATGCTGCTGAAATAGGGCTTGCTGTAATGGCAACTTGAGAAGATACAACAGAAAGTGCTAACGGTGCCGATGGTTTTATGTTTTGACCCTTTGCTACCTCTGTGATAACTGGTAACATAGAAAACGCAGTATGCCCAGTACCTGCAAATATAGTAAGCAGGTATGTAACAACCGGTGCTAGTATATTTATCTGTTTTGGATTTTTACGTAAAATTTTAGATGCTACTTGAACCAAATAATCAAGTCCCCCTGCCACTTGCATAGCCGTAATAGCAGATATAACAGAAGCAATGATAAGGATAACATCCATAGGGATACCCTTCATCTCTACTTTCATACCAAGCATCGCTAAAACAATGACACCCAGACCACCTGCGTAACCAACGCCCATACCACCTAGTCTAACACCTAGGTATATGCCCCCAAATAGGACTATAATCTGTAAAATCAGCATTATATCCATATCTTACTCCTTTTAAAAAATTAATTTCAGATTTTAGATTTCAGATGGCAATTAAATCAATCTTAACACCATCTGAAGCCAGAATTTTATTGCACTTAATATAAAATTTTAAATTAAATTATTAAATTTATAATTAATTTTTATTTACCTATGCTATCTTTATCCATACTAGGATTTAACATATTCTTAGGCTCTAAAATTTTATCTATCTGCTCTTTACTTAGGTATCCACGCTCTAAACATATATCGCCAACTGCTTTACCAGTTTGCAAGGCTTCTTTAGCTATACTTGCTGATTTTTCATAGCCTATATGTGGGTTAAATGCTGTTACTATGCCAACTGAACCAAGAACTGCTTTTAGGCAAGCTTCAGGATTTGCAGTGAGTTTTCTGATAGCTTTTTCAGCTAGTGTTTTCATCGCATTTTCAAGTATGCTTATAGAGTTAAATAGTGCGTAGGCGATACCTGGTTCAAATGCATTTAGCTCAAACTCGCCACGCTCTGAACAAAGCATAATAGTTACATCATTGCCGATAACTTCATAGCAAGCCTCACCAACAACTTCAGCTATGACCGGATTTACCTTGCCTGGCATTATAGAGCTACCCGGTTGCATTTGTGGTAAATTTATCTCACCAAGTCCGCATCTTGGACCCGAGTTCATAAGGCGTAAGTCATTTGCTATTTTACTTAGTCTAACAGCAGCGGTTTTTAACGCACCACTTACATGCACAAAATCCGCAGTATCTTGAGTGGCTGCTATAAAATCTTCGGCTGGTTTGTAATTTACACCAGTTATCTCACTTAGCTTTTTTTCAACTACAAATTTATAATCAGGATGGCAGTTTATGCCAGTTCCGATAGCTGTTGCACCCATATTTAGGTATGTCATAGTCTCTCTTGCTGCTGTAATCTTTTCGATGTCACTTTTTATATAACTTGCAAATGCGTTAAAAGTATTTCCAAGTGTTGTAGGAACAGCATCTTCAAGCTCTGTTCTACCCATTTTTATAATATCTTTAAATTCTTTCGCTTTTATCTCAAGCTCAGTCTTTAAAAGCTCCATCGCTTTAAGCAGATCTGTAAGTTTTGCATATGCCGCTACTTTAATGGAGCTAGGATAGCTATCATTCGTGCTTTGCCCAAGGTTTGTATGGTCGTTTGGATGAAGATATTGATATTCGCCCTTTGCGTGTCCTAAAATCTCAAGTGCAACGTTTGATATAACCTCATTCGCATTCATATTTGTAGATGTTCCTGCACCACCTTGTATCATATCAACTACAAATTGATCTAAAAATTCACCTGCTATTATGCGGTCGCAAGCCTTAGCGATAGCATCAGCTTTTGTGCTATCTAAAACGCCGACTTCTTTATTTGCAAGTGCTGCAGCTTTTTTTATCTGAGCAAATGCTTTTACAAAATATGGATAATCTTTAAGCGTTCTTCCACTCATATGAAAATTTTCGAGTGCTCTAAATGTTTGCACACCATAGTACACATCATTAGAAATTTCAAGCTCTCCAATGAAGTCGTGTTCTTTTCTAGTACTCATAATATTTTTTCTCCTTTAAAAGAATTGTTATTAAAACTATACAACTTTTAAAAATATAAACAATTAAAATTTAAATTAAAATTTAATATTTATATTAAATGACGATATTTACGATATTGTTACAAATAATTAATCCTATATTTTAAGCTTATTTTTATATTTAATCCATAAAAATATCAATATAAATAAAAATATAACTTTTTTATCACTAAAATATAACTAAAATAATATGATTTTTGAGTATTTTTTAAGCTTAAAAGATAAAATATCTATTTTAATTAAATAACAACTTTGTTTTTAAATTTAAATTTTTATGAGTATTTTTGTATTTCTTGGTTTCTTTTTAAATAAATTCTGATTAATAGGCAAAATATAGCTACAATCTACATAAATTTTAGTAACTTACTTTGACAGTACTTAATAACTAAAATATGGACTATACTGAGATGTTGCTGTGTTTTAAAAAGCATTTATTCTTGACTTTATGACTTATGGCTTAATTGCTTTTTGCACTATGGTTGCTTGCATATTTTGATATAATGTCCACAATTTTTCATGATAGTTATACGACAATGACTTCGTCAAATTTATCTAAGATAATATAATCTCTATCTGAATTACTTACTCAACCTATCGCTGGTACTATTGTAGTACTAACTCCTAGCAAAATTAACTGCAACCACTGATGAAAGTATATGTTTTATAAGTTTGTTTTGTTTAAAAAATGTATTTTAAAAATTTTAATTTAAAGAGTTTGGGAGCAAGATGGAGAGATATCCAGCTCCCATAATAAAAGTTATTAATTAGCTTTAAATTTAGTTACTATCCAACTTGCCGCCATAGCAAGAAGAATGATAAAGGCTAATCCAAATCCTAACAAGCAACAGTCTGCCATGGAGCCAAATTTCATCGATGGGATAAGATACCAGCCATCGCTGTAAAGCTCGACTAAGTATTGTTGTAGTGAGCTAAGCACTACACCATCTGGAACTATCGGGCTGTCAAAACCACAGTCACCTGTCGGTAAAAACCAATCAGGAAACCACTTCTCAAGTGGGATGCCAAATGGATAGTGAGGCTCAGTAGAACAACCTTGAACACCAAATGGATCATCGCTATGAACTGCTGCATGGATCGCTGCTAGTTTAACGCAATACATTATACCTTGTATCGCACCCCAAAATGCCAAAACATATCCGATGAGCTTAAGTGCGACATTTTTAGGATTAATTGCCGCTATAATACCACCAAAAAACATACAAAAAAACGCAAATCTAATATATACACACTGTTCGCATGGAGCCATATAGACATAGTGTTGAAAAATACTATGTGCGACTATTACGAGCAATAAAGACGCCGCACTCATCAAGAGCCACGGAAATCTTGTATCCTGCCAAGCTGCTATTTTCTCTATAAATTTCACAGCTAACCCTTATTTTTTAGCCAGTTCTTTTACAAGATCGACCATGCCATCTATAGATGAGATACTCTTTGTGTAGATTAAGTATTTACCATTTACTACAAATGCCGGAACACCTTGAATTTTAGCTACATCATAGCTTTCATCCCATAGTTTTAATATATCTTGAACCTTTTGATCCTTTACACCAGCTTCAAAGTCAGCTTTGCTTACACCAGTAGCGTCAAGACCAGTTTTTAAGAATGCGTATGGATCTTTACCATCGCTCCATCTCTCTTTTTGGTCATGATATGCTTTATAATAGGCCATTTTTGCTTTTTTAAGTAAAGATTTATCACTAAAAAGATCAACGCCAGCATCTGTATCTTTTACATATAAATAGGCGAAAAATTGACTTCCTAACTCACCATATTTACCCTTAGTTTTGAGGTGATATGGTATAAATTTAACAGTATCTTTTGTCTTTTCTACAACTTTTGGAGTTACACTCTTTTCATATTTGTAGCAAAATGGGCAGTCATAGCTGAATATTTTTATAAGTGTATTTTCAGCATTTGTTAAAGGTTTTTCAAGCTTTACATAGTCTGTCCCCTCTGTAAAAGCACTTGCATTTAATGCACCAAACAATGCAACTGCACCTAATAGTTTGATTGCTTTTGAAAATAAAGCAAAATTTTTCATAATATGCTCCTTAAAATTTGATCTAGTGCAATTATAAAAGATGATTATCTCATAAAACTAACACAGAAATTAAATCTAGCTGAAATTTTAAAAAATATGAATAAATATAAAAATTTATAGTTATAAAGATATTAAAAAAACAGTTCAAGTACTAAATTTAATAGTTTAATTTATATTTGGCTTCACATCTTTGCCATACGCACCATTGTAATAAATAAAAAATTTAAACTCCATTATAAGTTCTTTTACCTTGTTCTGCCGACATTTGCGATATAGATTTATCGCCAAAATTTGTCATAAGATAAATCTATTGCTCTAAATTTAAAGTCAAAACTTAGACATATGACAACAATTTTAAGGATCGATGTTTATAGTTATTATGGTATTTTAATATCATAACTAACCGCCTACATAAGGCTTAATATCAAATTCCCACTGTTTGGCTCAGTATAAGTAGCCTCTATAATACTGATGTTATACTCTCGTCAGCTCCGTTTTATATTATCCTTGGCAATGACTAAAAGCTCATCTCATAAAGTAGTGCCGACTTTTATCATATCAGTCATGAATGTCATTTGAGAATATGATGTTTTCTATATTGATTAAAATGTCTAATGTTTGGCACACTTTTGACACAAAATCATAAAGAGATAGTGAAATATGTGGAATTATTAAAAAATAAGATTTTAAAATTTCTAAGTAGTTTTGCTTTCTGCGATGCTTTTTATATTCGCAGAAAGCTATAAATTTTATCTTTTGCTTAGTGTTATTTTACACTTACCATCTTACGACGCATATATGCTATGCGACTTTGAAGCGGTAGGTGTTTAGGACAGTTATCCTCACAGCCAAGAAGACTCATGCAACCAAACACTCCATCATCATCACCGATAAGTTCATAAAAATCCTCATCTGTGCGTTTATCAAGTGCATCTATTTTAAAGCGTGCTACGCGATTAAGCCCTACTGCACCGATAAAATCAGGTCGCATTATAGCTGTTCCACATGCAGCTACGCAGATACCGCACTCTATACAACGATCAAGCTCGAAAACCTCTTGTGCCACTTCTGGCTCGACTTTTTCTTCTAGCTTTGCAATCTCAGGCTCATGATCTGTATGTATCCAGCTCTCGACTCTCTTACTCATTGCATTCATCCAGTTGCCAGTATCGACACTAAGATCTTTTAGTAGTTTAAATACTGGAAGTGGCATAAGCTCTATCACTCCACTTGGGAAGTCCTTGGTTAGTGTGCGACACGCAAGACTTGGTTTGCCATTTACTAGCATTCCACAGCTACCACAGATTCCCGCACGGCACACAAAGTCAAAACTAAGGTCTGGATCAAATTTCTCACGAATTTGATTTAGTGCGATAAATAGTGTCATTCCAGACGTCTCTTCAAGCTCATATGTAACAAAATGTGGTTTTGAAATTTTGCTTAATGGATTGTATTTAAACGCTCTAATTGTTATTTTTCTACTCATATCCTATACCTGCCCTTTCATTTGGTGCTTTGTATTTTGGTTGAAGCTCGTAGTGCATTAGAGCTTCTTGAATTTCATATCTACTTTTGCCCTCAGCTTCCATTTTTGCACGTATCTCATCAACTTGTGCTTGACGGATGGCACTATTTGGGTGTTCTATGATATTGCCCTTAGCACCGTATCCACGAAATGCTGGTGGAATTTCCATCTTCATTATATCAAGTGGCTCATATGTTATAGTTGGCATCGTATCGCCATCTTTCCAGCTTGCTAGTGTTCTATTTAGCCAGTTTAAATCATCACGTTTTACGTAGTCTTCGCGGTAGTGTGCCCCACGACTTTCAGTCCTATCTAATGCACCTTTTGCAATACAAAGTGCTAATTTTAGCATTTTTGGCACACGGTAAGCCTCTTCAAGCTCTGGGTTACCAAATAGCGTTTTATTTGTTACTTTGACATCAAGTGAGTGGATATAAAGCTCTTCAAGCTCTTTAACTGCCTTTTCCAAACCTTCGCCAGTTCTAAATATCGCAACGTGTTCCCACATCACATCTTTCATCTTATTTTTGATATCAAATACATTAAATTTACCTTCTTTATCAAGTAGGCTTTGCAAGTAATCTTGCTCTTTATTTACAAATTTAGCTATATTATCAGTCTTTATCTCTATCTCATGAGAGGCACAGAAATCCGCAAAATAATCACCCACTATCATACCAGCAACAACTGTCTCTGATACAGAGTTGCCACCTAGTCGATTAAAGCCGTGCATATCCCAGCATGCAGCCTCGCCAGCACTAAATAACCCTGCAAGTGTTGGACTCTCTCCAGTCGGTTTTGTCTTTATACCGCCCATTGAGTAGTGTTGCATAGGCAGGATCGGTGCCCAGCCCTTCGGACCCTCGTCTGCTGGATCGATACCATTAAAAATTTGACAAATTTCTTGTACATCACGTAAATTTTTCTCTATATGCTCACGTCCAAGTATGCTTATATCAAGCCAGACATGCTCACCATATGGGCTTTTTACACCTTTACCTTTTCTGATATGCTCCATTATACGGCGACTAACAACATCGCGACTAGCAAGTTCTTTTTTCTCTGGCTCGTAATCAGGCATAAAGCGATATCCATCAACATCTCTTAAAATTCCACCATCACCACGACATCCCTCAGTTAGCAAAATACCGCTTGGCACGATAGGTGTTGGGTGAAACTGCACTGCTTCCATATTGCCAAGCTGGGCCACACCAGTCTCAAGTGCGATAGCTGCTCCGATACCCTCACACACGACAGCATTTGTGGTGTGTTTATAGACACGTCCATATCCACCAGTTGCTATCAGGGTGCCTTTTGAAACATACGCAGTTAACTCACCAGTTACTAGATCACGCACGATCGCACCATAACAGCGGTTATTTTCGTGTATTAAGGCAATTGCTTCTTTTCTATCGTGTATATCAACGTTGTGTTTTAACGCCTCGTTTGCTACAGCAAAAAGCATAGTATGTCCCGTTGCGTCAGCCGTGTAACAGGTTCTCCACTTTTTTGTACCACCAAAGTCTCGTGAATGGATTAGCCCATGAACTTCTTCTTTTTCTACAATTGTCGTCTTTTGTGCATTAATAATCGCACTTCTTTCACCCTTTGTTATCCTAGTCCACGGCACACCCCAAGCAGCAAGCTCACGTATAGCTTTTGGTGCAGTTTGACAAAACATTCTAGCTACTTGCTGGTCGCAACCCCAGTCGCTACCCTTTACGGTATCAGCAAAATGCACATCTTCATTGTCGCCCTCACTCATCTTTGAGTTACCAAGGCTTGCTTGCATACCGCCTTGTGCGGCAGCTGAGTGAGAACGTTTAACCGGTATAAGGCTTAAAACTATCGTGCTTAACCCCTTTTCGCCTGCTGCAACAGCAGCTCTAAGTCCTGCTAGACCCCCACCTATAACTAATGCATCACAATATTTTATATTCATATTTTTAGCTCCTATTATCTAATGACTAAGACCGATCCACACGAAATCAGCGATTAATGCGATTAATGCGAGTGTTCCAAAAATAGCAAATATAACAAGCCTAGCCTTGTTTCTCTTTGCCAACATTTCAGTCTTATTTATACCATCTATGCTTATCCATTTTACATACAAACGATACATTCCAACACCAGCATGAATTACCATAAATACAAGCAATGCAAAATAAAATATCTCAAGTGTTTGAAAATTTGCAGCCGAGTTATCAGCAGTAATATGTCCACCAAATACTATATCAACCAAGTGTGCACTAGCTGCAAAAAATAGTGCAAAACCAGTCAAAAACTGAAACCACCAAAGTGTTGTATCAGCGTGTTTCATACGATCTTTGTGCCCTTTAAACATCTTATATTGTCTATAATTTGCCGGGAATTTTCTCATAGCTAAAAATGCATGAGTTATAAAAATGACAAATATAACTGCTGCGATAACGTTTGTTATCCACCAAGTCGATTCACCAAATAAAAATTTAGCTTCTGCGAAACCAACAACGGCGTTAAATACTTCTTTGCCAAGCAAGATCGTAGAAGTAAAAACCATATGGCATAGGATAAAACAGGCTAAGATGAAACCCGTTATACTTTGCCATCTATCCCAAGCAGCAGGTATTCTACTCTTTTTGGTGTCAACCTGCCTACCTAAAAAACCCTCTATAAGCTCACTCATGAGCCCTCCTCTTAAGAAATATTTTAAATGAAATTTAAAAAAAAATATTAAATTTCATATGATTTTACATAATGATACTCTAATCTAACTTTAACAACAATTAAATACAGATATTTTTCCTTTTAAGTATAGCGTAAGCCATAAGACCAGCACTAAACATAATAATAGATAAAATTTGTCCCATTGAAAGCCCTAAAAATATAAATCCAAGTCCACTATCAGGCTCTCTGTAAAATTCACATATAAACCTTGCTAAAGTATAAAGCATAGCATAAAGTGCGATTAGTTCGCCGTCAAATTTTTTAAATTTACGATATATAAAAAGAATAATAAATACCACCACTCCCTCTAGTAATGCTTCGTAAAGCTGCGACGGATGACGCAAAATACCAAGCACATAAATGCCCCAGCTAACGTCCGTGGCTCGCCCTACTAGCTCTTGATTTAAAAAATTTCCAATCCGCCCAAAGATATAGCCAAAAGGAATACACAAAGCACAAAGGTCTAGTAAAGTCCATAAATTTTGTTTAAATTTTTTACAAAACATCACCGTTGCAAGCAAAAAACCAACTACTGCTCCGTGATAGCTCATACCACGGATCCCAACAAACTCGCCGTTGTGAAATGGATTAAAAATTTGCCATGGATGAGTTATGAAATAAAACGCATCGCCTGAGTAGATAAAGCACCAGCCAAGCCTAGCACCAAATATCACACCTATCTCCACCCAAAAAAAGTAGTTATCTAGTATCGGATCTTTTATGTTTATGCCATCTTTTTTAACAAAGTATTTAGCCGCCATAAGTGCAGTAACTAAAGCTAAAACATACATAAGCCCATACCAATGCACGTTAAATCCAAATATACTAAACGCCACAGGATCAAAGTTGTTATATATATTATTCCAAGTTTGCATTATATTTCTTTGTATTAAATTTAAAGAATTTTATAAAATTTTTGCTTAAAATATTGATTTAGCGATAAGCGGAAGGGCTAAGAATTTAAACCCTTGCATATCATAAACATGAGCAAATTCATAAAATTTATAAAACTCATCTTGCTTTAGATTTACATTCCACGTAGCACCATTAGTGACAAACTCACGCTCATACTCTATACCGTCTTTAAAATAATATTCAAATCTAGCCATAAGCGAAAATGGCGTAAAAAACTTTGTTTCGCTTTTTTGCTCAAATTCTATTAATCTCGCTTCATCTATGGCTAAATTTACAGCTGTGCCATAGGCTCTGACAAGTCCGCCTGTGCCTAGCTTTATCCCACCAAAATATCGCACGATAAACACACCTGTATTTATTAAATTTGCTCCACGCAAGGCATTTAAACTAGGAGCTCCGCTAGTGCCTTTTGGCTCTCCGTCATCGTTTTGATTCTCTACGATTTGATTGTATTTATTAAGCTCTCTGTAAGCCCATACGATATGCACCGCCTTTTGATGCTCGTTTTTTAGCCACTCGTGAGTACTTTTAAATTCACTCATTGGACATAAAAATGACAAGAAATTTGATTTTTTTATCTCAATTTGGGCTTTATAAATTTTATCTATCGTCTGCATTTTAATTTATAAGGTAGGGCGGAAGTCCGCCCAAGACTTATTTGCGAGTTTTAGCATCTGGTGTAAATAGTTGCTTATTAAGTAGTTTAAAATCAGCTACAAACTTTTGACCCTCTTCGCCCGTGATCCACTCTATAAATTTATTAGCATTCTCAATGTCTGCTTTTTTGCAGTGTTTAGGGCTAACTGCAATGACTGAGTAGAAATTTTTAAGGTCATTATCGCCTTCGTTTATAATGACTAGATTTGGATCGCCTTTTTCGTTTGCCTCATACTTTATATATGTGCCACGATCTGTAAATGTAACACCTTTTTGCTCCTCAGCAGCTTTTATAGTAGCAAGCATTCCTTGTCCTGTTTGGCGATACCAAGCGTCATGTTCTGGCACATCTCCGATGATCTTTTTCCAAATTCCTTTTTCTTTATTGTCCGTGCCTGACTTATCACCACGTGAGAAAAATGGAATTTTCTCTGCCTTTACCATATCAAATGAGCCTTTTATATCCTTACCTTTAAATTTATCAGCAATTGATTTATCAGCAATTAAGACAAAGTCATTATACATTACCGCTTTACGCTCAACGCCAAATCCCTTTTCGATAAACTCTTTTTCTACCTTTGGTGAATGCACAAAAAGTATATCCACATCGCAGTTTTCGCCCATTTTTAAAGCCGCACCAGTACCTACGGCAGTCCATTTTAGATCAACACCAGTTTTTGCTTTATACACTGGATATATCGCATCAAGTAGCCCTGTGTTATCAGTGCTTGTCGTTGTTGCCATATTTAAGTCGCTATCGGCTGCAAACATAGAAGTTGCAACTAAAATAGACGCTAAAACTATTTTATTCATTAATACTCCTTTAAAATTTGGTTTAATTATGCTATCATAGCATAATAAATTTAATAAAGGTTATTTTTGGATTATATTATTGATGGAATTTTTGCCGCTTTTCACCTTTTATTAAACGGCGATCCGCAAACATACTCAGCGATAAAAGCAACACTTTATACATCTAGTGTCTCTATAATTTTTGCTCTCGCATTTGGACTACCGCTTGGCTTTATACTTGGATTTTATAAATTTCCATGTGCTAAGGCACTTAGGCTTGTCAGTGATACGATGCTTGCAGTGCCTACCGTTGCTATAGGGCTTATTTTATACGCATTTATCACGCGTAACGGGCCTTTTGGCTCACTTGGGCTACTTTTTACGCTTAAAGCGATTATGATAGGGCAGTTTATACTAGCCTTACCGATTATAATCTCGCTAAGTGCAAGTGTAGTTGGAAATATGGAGAAAAAGCACTATTACACGATATTTGCATATCATTTACACCCATTAAAGCTACCATTTTGTGTGCTTTATGAATTGCGTTACTCGCTTATGGTAGTCGCAGCTACTGCGTATGGTCGTATAGTCGCTGAGGTAGGTGTGGCGATGCTAGTAGGTGGAAATATCAAGTGGTTTACCCGCACGATAACAACTGCCATATCGCTTGAGACAAATAAGGGCGAGTTTGATATGGGTATTGCCCTTGCCATAGTGCTTATAAGCATTGCATTTATAGTAAATTTATTTATCCACTCGCTAAAAAGGCTTGATAGATGATAGAAGTTTCAAATTTAAGCGTAAGATACGGCACTCATCAAATTTTAGATATAAAAAATTTACAAATTTCTACTAGTAAAATAACCGCTCTGCTTGGCTCAAACGGCTCTGGTAAAAGTACTCTAATACGCTGTTTAAGTCACTTAGAAAAGCCAACTTGTGGCGTTATAAAAATTTGGGGCAAGGAGCGTTTAAGGCTTAATGAGTTACGCGATATATCAGTGTTGCTACCTGAGCCAATGTTGCTAAAACGAAGTGTAAGAGCGAACTTTGAATTTGCTCTAAAAAGTCGTGGGAATTTAGACAAATTTAAAGCTTACGTAGGCGAGGCATTAGCTCTTGTGGGGCTTGATGAGAGTTTTTTAGTTAAAAAGCACTATGAGCTAAGCTCCGGACAAACTCAGCGTGTAGCATTTGCTCTTTTGCTCTGTCTGCGTTCTCGTCTAAATTTATTAGACGAGCCGACAAATGCCGTAGATATCGCTACTGCAAGGCTTTTTGCAAAAGCAATTGAATACGCAAAATCTCAGTATAAAAGTGGCTTTATAATCGCTAGTCATGACGAGAAGTGGCTAAGTGCGATTAGCGAGGAGAGTGTTTTTTTGCATCAGGGACGAGTGAGTGAGTTTGAGATAAAAAATATATTTAGTGCTGCTAATGGAACCGTGGAGTGTGGCGATGGTGTGAGATTTGTCTTGCCTAAGACACTTAAAGCTTCATCAAAAGTCGCTATAAATCAAAATCTTATAAATTTGAGCTTTACACATATTAACGGCTATTTCGGCGGTATTTTACACTCAGTTTCACTTATTTATACCGATAAAATTTTAATCAAAATCAAAGTCGGTTCGATACTGCTAAAATGTGTAAAAGAACGTAAAGAGTTTAGCCAAGATCGCCTAATTACAGGTGATAAAATTTATTTTAGTATACCAAATGAGGCATTTTTAAGCTTAGAGTAGTTAAAATTTGAAGACTAAATTTAAAGGATAAATATGATACAAACTTGCCTATTTCCGGCAGCTGGATATGGAACGAGATTTTTACCAGCAACAAAGACGCTTCCAAAGGAGATGTTGCCTATTCTTACAAAACCGCTCGTGCATTACGGCGTTGATGAGGCATTAGAAGCTGGTATGGATAATATGGCGTTTGTAACAGGGCGTGGAAAACGTGCCTTGGAGGATTATTTTGATATTAGTTATGAGCTAGAACACCAAATAGCAGGGACTTCTAAAGAGCCACTTTTAGCTGATATTCGTGAGCTTATGGGGCGTTGCACTTTCTCTTTTACTCGCCAAAATGAGATGAAAGGTCTAGGACATGCCATACAAACAGGCAAGACGCTCGTGCGTGATGAAGCCTTTGGTGTGATACTAGCAGATGACCTTTGTGTTAATAAAAATGGCGAAGGTGTGTTATCACAAATGGTAAAAATTTATGAGAAATGCCGCTGTTCTATCGTAGCTGTAATGGAGGTGTCAAAGGAGCAAGTTAGTGCGTATGGTGTTGTGAGCGGACGCTTTATAGAAGATGGTCTTATGATGATTGATGATATGGTTGAAAAGCCCGATCCTAGCGAGGCTCCGAGTAATTTAGCTATAATAGGACGTTATATCTTAACGCCTGATATTTTTAACATTTTAGAGCGTACCAAACCCGGTAAAAACGGTGAGATACAGATAACTGACGCACTAAAAACTCAGGCGAAAGAAGGCATAGTATTAGCTTATAAATTTAAGGGTGTGAGATTTGACTGTGGTAGCATTGACGGCTACGTAGAAGCAACAAATTTCTTCTATCAAAAAAGTAAAGCCGATGGTAACAAATAGCTTTAAATTTAACTTCGCAGATGCTGCAAATATCGCCGCTTACGCAAAGAGGATAAACGATGAGTATGAAAGTGGCGAGATTGGGTATTATCATCTACCTAGGCTTGGTGCGTCCTTGATGGATGAAATTTATGAGTATGAAAATAGTTTAAAGCATATAAAAAATGTCGTACTTGTGGGTATCGGAGGTAGTTCGCTAGGTGTTAAGGCTCTTGATGGGCTACTAAGTGCAAATGGGCGAAAACGTGAGCTATTTTTCTTAGATAACCTTGATACACAAAGCTACAAAAATGTATTAAGTAGTGTAAAATTTAGTGAAACGCTTTTTATAATAAGCTCAAAATCCGGCAATACGATTGAAACGATTACGATATTTAAATGCCTTTTAGATGAGTTTAAGCCACAAAATTTGAGTGAAAATTTTCTAATTATTACCGATCCTGATACAAATTTACAAAATTTTGCCAAAGAAAATGACATTAAGTATTTTAATATCCCATCAAATGTCGGAGGTCGCTTTAGTGTGCTTAGTTGCATTGGACTAGTCCCGCTCGCTCTTTGCGGATATGATATAGCACAGCTTTTATCTGGGGCTTTAGCGTGTAAGGCACAATATATTATACAAAATGATAGTTCAATCATCGCAAAAGCTCATCATTACGCAACACACCGCCATGCAAATATAAATGTTGTATTTAGTTATTGTGATAGATTTGTTAAATTTAACGACTGGTATGTTCAGCTTTGGGCAGAGAGTCTTGGCAAAAAAAGTGGTTACAAACGCATAGGGCGTACGCCTGTAGGACTCATAGGAAGCCGAGATCAGCATAGCTTTTTGCAGCTTATAATGGATGGTGTGAAGGATAAAACGATAACTTTTATCAAAGTAAAGGAGCAAGATAGTGGTGCAAATAAACCTTTAAAAGTGCCAAATTTCAGCTTAAAGGGGCTTGAGAGTTGTGATTTTGTGGCAGGACTAAGCTTAAGCGAGCTTTTAAATGCTCAGTGCGATGCGACTATGGCGGCACTTGTGCAAGAGGGGCTTAGCGTAGATATGATAGAGCTTGAGCGACTTGATGAATGGCACGCTGGTTGGCTGATATTTTACTATGAGCTGCTAACATCTGCAACAGGGATAATGCTAGGGATAAATACTTACGATCAGCCCGGAGTAGAGATAGGTAAGCGTATCTTAAAAACTATGCTCTCTAAATAGCGACTTATCTTTTCTATATTCAAACTTTATAGATTAAATTTAATAATATTCTAACTGTAAATCCAAGACATAGTAATCTTAAGCGTGTGAGAGTTGGAGTTTATTGAAGATAGGAGTAGTTTTTACTTTGTTGCACTCACGACTACAAGCAAAGTGTGATTATACTCATACCATTAACAAAAGATTAAACACTTTACTGGACGAGCAAAGACTTTAAAAAGAGTTATGATGTAAATAAGAGTAAAACTTATTATAAGACCGCAAATATAACTTTGATTTTGTTAGTCACCTATCTTTAATAAAAACAAAAGCTCGCAAAATAAATCTTGTCATTTACAAATTATCGTAATTTAACCAAACTTTTGGCACAATACAGCAAAAATTAAGAAAATTTAAAAGGAAAGATATGTTAGAAGTTAAAGGACTCACACAAAGATTTGCAAGTAGTTTGCTCTTTGAAGATGTGAGTTTAAAACTCAATCGTCATAATCGATACGGCTTAATCGGTGCAAATGGGGCCGGGAAATCAACATTTTTAAAAATTTTAAGTGGTGAGATAGAAGCCACTAGTGGTGAGATCGTTATAGAAAATGGCTTAAAAGTTGGCGTTTTAGGACAAGATCAGTTTGCATTTGAAAACTTTACACTTAAAGATGCTGTTCTATATGGTAACAAACGCCTATACGATGCGGTCAAAGAGAAAGAAAAGCTTTATATGAGCGAAGAATTTACAGACGCTATAAATGACCGCTTAAGCGAACTCGAGATGATATCAGCCGAGGAAGATCCAACATACGAATATGAGACCAGAATAGAGAAAATTTTAAGCTCACTGGGGCTAAATGAGTTTGATAAGCTAATGAGCGAGGTTGAGAATTCCGATAAAGTCAAAGTACTTTTAGCTCAAGTGCTTTTCCCAAAGCCTGATATTTTATTTCTTGATGAGCCGACAAACAACCTTGATATTGACGCGATTGCTTGGCTAGAGAATGAGCTAAATCACCACGATGGAACACTCGTTGTTATAAGCCACGACAGACACTTTTTAAACAGAGTTTGCACGCATATTCTAGATGTGGATTTTAAAAAAATTCGTGAGTTTAGTGGCAACTATGACGACTGGTATGTAGCAGCAAATTTGATAGCAAAACAGCACGAGATGGAACGCGATAAGAAGTTAAAAGAAAAAGAGGAGCTGGAGCGTTTTATCGCACGATTTTCAGCAAATGCAAGCAAGGCAAAACAAGCTACTAGTCGTGCAAAACAACTTGAAAAGCTTGACATTGCCGAGATTGCCATATCAAGTAGAAGAGATCCGAGTATTTTGTTTCGTGCAAATCGTGAGATAGGAAATGAACTAATAGAGCTTAAAAATATCAATAAAAAATTTGATGATAAAATTGTATTTAATGGGCTAAATTTCAAGCTTGAAAAGGGTGATAAACTAGCTATCATCGGACACAATGGTGTTGGTAAAAGTACACTTTGTAAGCTTATTACCGGCGAACTAGCACCAGATAGCGGAGAGATGCATATAGGAGCGACCATTGAGCTTGGCTACTTTGCACAAGATACAGTCAATAAAATAGATGGCGAATTAAAACTATATGAGTATCTGCAAGATGCAAAAAATAAAGACATTGATGAAATTCGCAAGTGTCTTGGTAGAATGCTATTTAGCGGAGCAGATCAAGAAAAATCAGTCAGTGCGTTAAGCGGCGGAGAAAAACATAGGGTTCGCTTAGCACAACTTATGCTCCATCGTCCAAATCTGCTCGTAATGGATGAGCCAAATAACCACCTTGATCTTGAAGCCATTATCGCACTTGGCGAGGCGTTTTATAATTTCACTGGCTCAGTCATCTGTGTGAGTCACGATAGAGAGCTAATAGACGCATTTGCAAACCGAATTTTACATCTTAAAGGTGATGGCGAGATAGTTGATTTTCGTGGGACATACGAAGAGTATCGCACAAATTTGGGACTTGAATATTAAAAGATAAAATTTAAGTGAGTAGTTTTATTAATATAGCAAAAGCTAGTAAAACAGATAAAACCTCACTTGTTTTGCAGATATTTCAGCAAATTAACTTTACTTATAAAGTAGCATTTTAGTTGTAATGTATGACAAACTACTTATCAAATTTCAAACATACTTAACCACACATACCTTTTATCCAATAAATAGCAAAAGTCATTCAGAGTTTAAAAAGTATGTATTTATCAAATAAAATATAAATAAAACTATTAGAGCGTCTTTATCCCTAAAATACGGATTTTTTAATGAGTATGATATTTTCCATATTGATTAAAATGTTTAATGTTTGATACACTTTACACTAAGCAAGAAAATCCCATGCTAATTTTATCTATAATCAGTTTTGTATTTTAAAATTCATCTCTTAGTACTCATTAAATCACCGATATGATCGCTATGCAAACAAGCAAGTACAATGTGAGTTATATTATCAAATTTTTCATTTTTCACAAGTATTGCGTTGTGTTTGTCGCTTACTTAAATTTTAACTATTAACTCTCACTTCTAGTAATGAGTTTATCTGCAAGATAAATATAATTAAAACGATATATGTTACTATCAGCCATCTTTATATAATACATAAGACAACACCACAAACATTACTAAAAATCAAGATCAGACTAATAAATTTTATAGTTCACTGATTTATTTTATCATACCGATACTCTCGGCGAATTTAAGGCTTTTACCCTCAAATAAATTATACTCTATCGCATCTTTTTCGCTAATTATCACGATAGTTGAGCCAAGCTCAAAGTTACCCAGTTCATCACCCTTTTTTACTTTTAGATTATCATATTCATAAATTTGTGTGAAGTTAGACATTGCATTTGTCTGTATCCGCTCATCAAAGACAAACTTCATCTTTCCGACATTTAATGCCCCAACAAAGACAAGCCATAGCTTTTTACCACTACTAATCTCACACTCTAGTGCCACACGCTCGTTTTTCGTATATAGGCTATCAACTTTTTTTAACCACTTAACTGCCACACTATAAAGTCGCCCAGGGATATAGATCGCCTTTTTTATGTTTATATCGCAAGGTGCGTGGTATCGGTGATAGTCCTTTGGGCTAAGATATATGTTTGCAAAATCATAGCTATTTGATAGATCTTCACCAGCCTCGTAACCCAAAAGCTCAGCCATATCATAGCTCATACCTTTGATACTAAATGCCCTACTCTGTTCGCTCGTGCCTACGCTTAAACATGTGCCATCGCTTGGACTGATAAAGATCTGCTCTGCTGTATCAAACATACGTGGCTTTATGAGTGAGCGTGTAAAAAGTGCGTTTAAGCTCACATACTCCTTTGCGTCTTGAAACTCACTCATATCTATTTTAAAGCACTTTACATATTGTGTGTTTATGAAATTTTGTATGATTTTTGGAAATTTAATCCCACTAAAACGCCCAAAAATACGTGAAATAATCTTATCGTTACTCATTTTACTCTCCGATTAAATTTAATATCGCTATCTCACTTGGTGCCATTATACGCACCGGTGGTCCCCAAAATCCAGCACCAGAGCTAACATAAACTTGCATTTTATCATTATGTTTATAAAGTCCACGTAAATAGTGCTGATCTAACCAAACCAAAATTTGAAATGGAAAAATTTGACCACCGTGCGTATGTCCGCAAAGCACTAGATCTACGCCTTTTTTACTTAGCTCGGCATCATATTGTTTTATAAATTTTGGCTGATGAGAGAGTAGGATAGTTGGTAAATTTTTATCCATATTTTTAAGTGCAGCATCCAAATTTGGCTCAAGATGTTTAAATCTAAATCCAGCCAAGTCATAAACACCAGCTAAATTTACGCCACCGATTTGGACGTTTTTATTACCAAGTATAGTTACGTTATGACTAGAAATTTTATCCATTATGCCGTCAATACCGTGGTAATACTCGTGATTACCAGGCACATAAAACGTTCCATAAGTTGATCGTAACTCATCAAGCGGATCTAAAAAACTTCCTATCTTATCCGCCTCAAAATCAATCATATCGCCCACTATCACGACTACGTCTGGCTTTGTTTGGTTGATACTATAAACAAGTGTTGCTAAAAATTCTTTCTGCAAAAACTCACCGATATGCACATCGGTAATCATTGCTATCCTAAATGGTACTTTTAAATTTTTTATCTTTATTTCAGTAAAGTTTATTTTCGGTGGCGTTAATGCGTTAAATAGCCCTTTAAAAAAGTAGCTAAATAGTAGTATCAAAAATGTAACATCAAAGCAAAATTTGATAAATTTACGTCGATTTTGGCTAAATTTGGTCCGCCTAAATAAAACTCTTAAAACATCATAAATCACGCTAAGCCCAAATAAAAATAGCGAAAATGCGATTAAGGCTGCCGAAAACATATAAAGCTCAATACTTAAAAATGCAAATCTAATCTGCAAAACAAATACAAACTCAACAATTGATACAACAACCAAAGACCAACGTATGTAGCTTAAATACGGCTGCAAAAATACAATCTTTTTTATAAAACGTTTATATGAGTAAAAATTTATAAAAGCACTAAATATAATTGCACCAATGATTATGCGTAAAAGACCCAAATATTTCCTTTTTAAAAATTTAAAAAGATTATATTGAGTTTTATTAAACTAAATGAAAATTTAAAGATGAATTTAAAAAGGGCAGGTAAAGATCCTGCCCCATAAGAGATTAAGTATTAGATTACTCTATTTTACCGCTTTCTATTCTCTCTTTGTAGATCTTACGAAGTTTTCTGATATCATTTTTAACTTCAAATACTCCATGCCAGTGTGAATAATCAGGTCCGCCCATTAAAGCACCTTGTCTCATACGACGACCCTCGTGGTGCCATAAGTGATAGAATACATCTTGAAACTCATCTTCCCACATATCTTCAAGCAATAAATTTTTAGCTTTTAGATCATCAAGCATCTTCTTAGCCTCATCATAATAGACATTATAAAGTTGAACTTGCTTATCAGCCATCTCAAAGAAGTTGTTTGTATGGGTTGTCGTATGGCATACCTTACATACCAGCTTCATCTCAGCACGTGCAGCCTCTGGTCCATTTGGATGTCCTGCAAGTGGCGTTCCGACGTTAATCTTGCCAGTTTTTGTGTATTGCTCATAAGCTTGGTCATAACCTGCTGTTCTTAACTCACTTCTTGGTGCCCAAAGATTCCATTTTAAACGTAGTGAAACGTTGTGAGTTGTCGTAGTCTCACCTACACCACTCATATGGCAAGTTGCACAAGTAGGCCCTCTAAAATCTGGCACATCCCAAGTATCAGGAGCACTATCGTAATTCCAAGTATGACCTTCAGAGTTAAAGATATGCCCGTGCATTGAGTTGTTAAATATCTCAATATCTGGATGATCTGGTCCAAGGTGGCAAGATGCACAAGCCGCTGGCTTTCTAGCCTCCGAAATTTTAAAAGTATGCGAGCTATGACAAGAGCGACAATTGCCTACGCCACCATCAGGATATACGTTTGCTATACCGTAATTTGGCCAAGACGCAGCAATAGGCTTTTTATCAGCATCAAGCTTTATAATAGTGCCATGACACTGACTACATCCAGTCGCATCTGGAGCCATTTTAAAGTCTTTATGATCTGCTCCCTCGTAGTGATACATAAGCTTAACCATAGCTGGATTTGCATACATCTGCATACCACCTCTTGCATGTCCGCTTTGTAAAAATTCTGCTACCTCATTCTCGTGGCATTTAGCACAAGTTTTAGGGCTAACTAACATAGAAACGTGGTTATTTGAATCTTTTGGATGCACTTTGACTGATGCCATTGGACTATCAGCATTTACAGAGTGGCAGTCCATACAGCTAACACCAACGTGTGCGTGGCGACTATTTTTCCAATCCGCAACGATACCGGGCGTCTTCTCTGCGTGGCACTCAACACAGCTTTTTGACAGATCAGACATCTTGTGTGCGACCTTAATGTTTTTTACAACATTTAATTTGACCGCGTCTGTCTGATTGCCATCAGTAGCATTAGCACTTAAGCTAAAAGATACTAAACAGGCTAATAAAATAGCAACTTTTTTAAACATCTCTCCTCCTTATTTAGTTATATTATTTTCTTTTTGTTTTTCAAATTTATCTATATAAAAACCTAAATTTTTATGACCTACGTGGTTATGACAATCAACACAAGATTTTTTATTTGCATTGCCAAGGACGAAATAATCACGGTGTGGTAAAAATGACTTACCTGATTGGATAACATCTTTTAAATTTGAATGACAGGTCATACATCCGCTATCATATGTAAAGTGCGATGCATGTTCGCGTTTTTTACGCCAATCAATCTTATTTGTATTGGTAAAAAATGTCTTATATCCGTCATTTATAGATACTTTTATCTTTGTTAAAACATATGTATATGCACTAGTGTGATCAAGATGACATGCTGAACACTCTGCCTTTATGCCGAGCTTGTTTTTACCACCATGAGTATCCTCGTGATACGCAGCATTCATAGGATCCATCGTATGGCACATCGTGCACACAAAGCCACTCCCAGTAGCGTGAAGCACATCAGCAATACCCATAGATGCGATCAATCCTGCCACTATGCCTATAACTACAGATGACCATACAAGAAATTTCTTTTTAGCAGTAGCCAAGTTTTCTCCTTGTTTCGTAAATATTAAATTTAACGAATTTTAAACTTAATATTACTATAAATAAAATAAAAAAGCATTGATTTAAATCAATTAATATTTACTTGATATTAAATATCAGTATGAAAAAATTTCAGCCAATTCTTCGGAATTTTTCTCTACGATTTGGTTCTTTTCATCAAGTTTTATAATATTTGATATTTTAAATTTATTTAAAATTCTTGAGAATGTTTCTGGAGTTATGTTTAAAATAGATGCAATCTTTGTGTGTTTTAACTCATTAAAGAGATCTTCGTGCATTAAAATAAACTTAGCCACCTTTGCTTCTGAACTTAAAATTAGTTCTTGATGCAAAAGATTACTTGTGATTTTTAGCTTTTGCGACATAGATTTGATAAAATTTAAAGAAATTTTCGGATCAGTTAAAAACTCTTTATAAAATTTTTCATAATCAATCTTTAGCACCTCACCAGATACTACAAATATCGCACTTGCAGGGTATTTTATATTTTCAAAATTTACAACCTCGGCGACAAAATTCATTGGCGGAAGTTGATGAAGGAAAATTTCTTTACCATTTTGGCTAGTTTTATAAAGCTTTATAGAGCCACTAAGCAGGAAAATAAGCCACTTTGGCTCATCTCCTTCCATAAATAAAAACTCCCCCTTTTTATACTTTTTTAAAATAGTTATGGATTCTAAACGCTTAAGCTGAGTTTCATCCAAATCTTTGAAAAATGAAATTTTGCTTAGCATTTTTACTCTCCTAATCTTAAAATTTATTTTTTAAGAAGGTCCCTTATCTCTGTTAAAAGTGCGATATCAGCTGCTGGTGCTTCTGGCTCAGCAGGGAGCTTTTCTTGTTTGCGTTTTAACGAATTTAGTGCTTTAATAACACAGAATATACAAAATGCGATGATTAAAAAATCAACCATAGTTTGTATAAAACTGCCGTAATTTATAGTAACCGCTGGTACTTCGCCAACTGCATCTTTTAACACCACTTTTAAGTCTGTAAAATTTACACCTCCGGTTATGACGCCTACGATTGGCATAATAACATCACCAACGAGCGATGAAACTATCTTGCCAAAAGCACCGCCGATAACGACACCCACAGCCATATCTATGACATTGCCCTTCATTGCAAATTCTTTGAATTCGCTGATAAAACTCATTTATTCTCCTTGAAATTTTATAAATATTATGCGATTGTATATAAATATCGCTTTTAAACGCATAAAATTATAAATTACTAAATTTGAATATGATATAATTTTGTCCATTTTTAATGTAAGGAAATTTTATGTATCGTTTTGCACCGTCCCCAACGGGAGATATGCATATAGGCAACCTACGTGCCGCAATATTTAACTACATCTGCTCACTTCAAGACAAAAGTGGCTTTATACTTCGTATAGAAGACACCGATAAAGAGCGAAATATAGATGGTAAAGAAAAAGATATCTTAGAAATTTTATCGCGTTTTGGTATCACTCCACAGCAAATTTATATCCAAAGTGAAAATCTTAAATTTCACCGTCAACTTGCCTCAAAACTTTTAATCGATAAAAAAGCATTTGCATGTTTTTGCACCGAAGAGGAGCTAGAAAGCAAAAAGCAAAAAGCAAAAGATCAAGGCGTGGCATACCGATATGATGGTACTTGTGAACATTTAAGTGATGCAGAAGTTTTATCAAACAAAAAACCATTTGTCATACGTATGAAAAAGCCAGAACACACTATGAGCTTTACTGACACTATCAAAGGCGAACTTAGTTTTGAGCCTGATTCGGTCGATAGCTTTGTCATTATGAGAGCAGACAAGACACCAACATACAACTTCGCTTGTGCAGTTGATGATATGCTTGAAGGTGTTACTTTTGTCATACGTGGCGAAGATCACGTAAGCAACACGCCAAAACAAGACTTGATACGTGCTGGACTTGGCTACACTGACACTATGCACTACGCTCATTTACCGATACTGCTAAACTCAGAAGGTAAAAAGATGAGTAAGCGAGATAACGCAAGTAGTGTAAAATGGCTATTTGAACAAGGATTTTTACCTGAAGCGATAGCAAACTACCTTATACTTCTTGGTAACAAAACACCGAGTGAAATTTTTACTATAAATGAAGCTGTCCAGTGGTTTGACATAAGCAAAATTTCACGATCGCCAGCTAAATTTGACATAGCAAAGTTAGAACAACTAAATAGAGAACACATCCGTCTAGCTAGTGACGAGCGAGTGTGCGAACTATTTAATGTCAGTAAAGAGCGAGTAAACTTAGTCAAATTTTACACTCAAGAAAGCTCACTTATCCCTGAAATAAAAGAAAAAGTAGCTAAAATTTATAGCACCAAAACAGCACCAGATGAGTATAAAAACGAATTCGAAACTATAAAAAAAGCGGCTTTAAATTTAAAAAAAGGCGAGAGTTACGAAGAGTTTAAAAAAGAGCTTATGAGCGTGACTGGTTTAAAAGGTAAAAATTTCTTTATGCCCCTTAGACAGCTACTAACAGGCGATCTACATGGGCCTGAGCTAAGTGAGCTATACCCACTCATCAAAGACGATCTAGATAAGATCATTATATAATTTTAGGAGAATAAATGATAATTTCAACATTCATAGCAGCCGTTGCAAACATACTTAGCACAGTCATTCATATCTACATCTGGATTATCATCATAGCAGCACTCATTAGTTGGGTCAGACCAGACCCATACAATCCTATAGTGCAACTTTTACAAAGACTAACAGAACCAGCATATGCCTTTATCAGACGATTTATACCGACTACCTTTAATGGTATAGACCTAGCCCCTATAATCGTGCTGCTCGCACTTCAATTTTTTGACCTATTTATCATCAGGCTTTTACTAAATGTCGCTGCGTCTATTTAGTTTTTTAATGCTCATTTGCATTGGTGCTTGCGGAAAAATTTTAAGCTTCGATGAGTTAAAGGACAAACCAAGCGGACTTGCAAAGGATTATTATATCAACCGCTTGATAAATGAAACAAGTCCTACTAAAGCACAAGTGCAAGAGCTAAGCAAAGATGTCTTTCGCCGTGCTGGGGCAGTGCAAAGTTCAATAGATAAAATTCTACCGCCAAAGCCACACCCTAGCCTTTGCCCAAAGGTAACTGTAGCAAATATCTTAGATGCAAATACAACTTGCCAAAACACCATAACCACGATAAGCTTTAGCTTAAAACTAACCGCTGATGTAAGAGCCAAACTAGCTGAAAAACTAACCATTTCGCACCCAGCTAAAGCAAAAATGCTTTTAAGCTTAAATAGTGAAAATCCTGCAATAGTCTTTGCTAATAACGGCGAAACGGATAAATTTTTAGCCCTTTTTAATGCAAGCTCTACCATACAAAAAGAAAAATTTTTTGCCACTGATTTTAGTGGCGAGTTTATGGATAAATTGTATTCACAAAAAGGATTTACAACTTTTTTAAACAAGATAGTTATAAATAAAAGCAACACTAAATTTAGACAAAATTTACTTAAAATTTCTCCACTTATAACTAGTGAAAACGATGCTTTTATACTTGGCATAAACGCTATTACGCTGCTTAAAGAGAGTCGTGCAGCTGAGTTTTTCAAACGTGCAAAAGAGACTTATAAAAGGCAGTTTTATATTGATAATGCGACATTTTGGCTATATCTAATAAACAAAGATGAATCATTTTTAAACGAACTTGCAAACAGCACAGATATAAATATCTACTCGCTTTTTGCCAAAGATTTTGTCCACTCCAAACCATTTGAGATAATAGTGCCAAATCCAACCGAAGAAAATGTAAGGGATTTTGACATCACAGATCCTTTTTTATGGCAAAAGACCGCCGAAAATATCAAAAATTTAACCCCAGAACAAGCAAAAGTACAAGCTAAAAAATTTTACGCAAAAGATAGTATAGGGATATATGTCTATTTTATGCAAAGAGCAACTGAGTATAAAAACCACTACTTCATCATGCCAGTTTCGCCTGAGCTTAGAGGACTTAACCCGCATAGAAGTTCGCTTATTTTTGCTTTAGCTAGGCAGGAGAGTCTATTTTTACCAAGCGTTATCTCAACATCTTATGCACTTGGGACTATGCAGTTTATGCCGTTTTTAGCTAATGCTATCGGCAAAAAGGAGCTTAAAATCCCAAATTTTGACCAAGATGATATGTTTAAGCCAGAGATTGCTTATAAATTTGCAAATCACCATTTAAATTATTTGGAGAAATTTCTACAACACCCACTATTTGTTGCATACGCATACAATGGTGGTATCGGTTTTACAAAAAAGATGTTACTTCGTGATGATATGTTTAGAGATGGCAAGTTTGAGCCATTTTTGTCGATGGAGCTAGTGCCACTTAGCGAAAGCCGACTATACGGCAAAAAAGTCCTCGCAAACTACGTTATTTATCGCTCTCTTACTCGTTCCAATATAAAGATTTCGCAACTTTTTGAAACTCTAACAATACCTGCTTTGACGGACAAGTTTCGCAAGTAATTATATTAAATTTAAGCGTGAGTTTGTCTGCTATTTTAGTCGGTGCCGTAATCTCATAATATCTAGACCAAGGCATATTAAATCCGCTCAAGCCCAAAAGTTCATCATTACTTTCAAGCATACGCACTGTAGTGCCGTTATTTTCGTTATTTAATGTGATACTAGTGACGTCTATCTCGCTCTCTTTTGGGTTTATGGCGACTAGAAATTTCTCTTGATTTGCAATTGAAATTTTACTTTGATAAATAGGATTTAAATAGGTCGCAATTATTAAAGTGCGATCTTGTCCATCTATAAGCTCACTCTTGCTCGTGTAGGCTAAAATTTCATTTTTTAGCGGCTCATGGATAATATTTTTATTAGAACAAGCGATAAATAGTGCTATAAATGTAGCAAAAAGTATAAATTTTCTCATTTTCTTCCATTTTTAATTTATTCGTATTTTAACATTTTTATTGTTAAATTTCGCCTACTCATATTTTTTAAAGCCTATTTTGTGTATAATCACTCTCATTTAAACAAAAAAGGCATATATGAAGCGATTAGCCATAGCGTTTTCTGGTCCATCAAATAGTGGTAAAACTACTCTTATACTAAAAGTTTTGGAAAAATTTATAGCAGATGGACTTAAAGTGGTGATCATTAAACACGATCCGGGCGATAAAGCGAGATTTGACGTGCAAGGCAAAGATAGCTACCGCTTTGCTCAAAGTGGTGCAGATGTAGTCGTGCTAAGTCCGACTAGAACGACATTTTTCTCACAAACTAGCTCAGAATTAGACGAGGTTATAAGAATGATCGGAGAGTTTGATCTACTTTTGGTTGAGGGGCTTAAAACCTTGCCACTACCGCGACTAAGTGTATTTAAAGATGAGATAGATGAGAGCTATTTGAGCTTTTCAGACGCTATAGCCACATATAAAGATAGTGTGCCATATAATATAACAAATATAAATTTAGATGATATAAACGCAATTTGTGCGTGGATACTTCAAAATGCAAAGGCTGTATAATGAAAGAGTTAGAACAAATTTTTAACGCGATAAAAGATGTCGCAAAACAGATAAGCGAAACTATAAAATACGCCGACTTAGGCTACACAACGCACGAAAATGCTACTGGTGACACTCAGTTAAAACTTGATGTGCTTAGTGATGAGATAATAACGGCCAAATTTAAAGAGCTAGAGTGTGTAAAAGCCCTAGTCAGCGAAGAAAAAGATGAAATTTTAAATTTAAACAAAAATGCAAAATACCTTATCGCTTACGACCCGCTTGACGGCTCAAGCTTAGTTGATGTAAACTTCGCAGTCGGCTCGATCTTTGGTATATATGAAAACGAGTTAAAGCCACAAAATTTAATAGCTGCAGCTTATAGCATATATGGACCACGAGTTGAGCTAGTTATAAGCGATAAAAAGGGAGTAAAGCCTAAATTTTACCGCCTTGATAGAAATGGCGAGTTTAAGCTTATAAAGGAGCTTGAATTAAAGCAAAAAGGTAAGCTAAACGCCACAGGTGCGACACAAAGTGGCTGGAGCGAAACTCACTGCAAATTTATAAAATCACTCTTTGACGAAGGATATCGCCTTCGCTACTCTGGTGCAATGGTAAGCGACCTGCATCAAATTTTACTCAAAGGCGGTGGACTATTTAGCTACCCAGCCACAAGCGATCATCCATATGGCAAACTTAGAGTGTTGTTTGAAGTATTACCGTTCGCATTTATCTACGAAAACGCTGGTGGAGCTACAAGTGATGGCGTTAGTAAGAGCCTTTTTGATATCACTATTACCAAAATTCACCAAAGCACTCCCTGCTTTTTTGGCTCAAGCTACGAGATAAAAACACTTCATAAATTTTACGGACAAGCTTAATGAGCGAGCTAAGCGAAAAAATAAAAGATAAATTTGAACTAGACAGAGATGAAAAAGCCAAAGCTCTAATGCAATGTCAAGCGGATAAAGGGCTAAATAGCTGTTTTAAATGCGAAGCTCTATTTGAATGCGAAACACGCAAAAACTTTGTAGATGCGACATATAACGCTATGTCAAAGGGTAGCACTGGCGGATTTGATTTTTAAATTTAAAGGAAAAATATGAAAAAGAAAGCCTATATTACAACTCCGATTTATTATGTAAATGACGTGCCACATATCGGACACGCCTACACGACCATCATAGCTGACACTTTGGCTCGTTTTAAGCGTTTGCAAGGATATGACACTTACTTTATGACAGGCACCGATGAGCACGGACAAAAGATAGAGCAAGCCGCTAAAACACGCGGTAAAACACCCAAAGAGTATGCCGATGAGATAAGTGGTAAATTTCGTTCACTTTGGGATGAGTTTAAGATAAGCTACGATCATTTTATACGCACAACGGATGCAGAGCACAAGCTCACTTCACAAAATGCGTTTGAAAAAATGTATGAAAATGGCGATATCTACAAAGGCGAATACGAGGGATACTACTGCGTTAGCTGTGAAACATTTTTCACCTCAACGCAACTACTTGATGATGAGTGCTGTCCTGACTGTGGTCGTAAAACAAGCATAGTTAAAGAAGAAAGCTACTTTTTTAGACTATCAAAATACCAAGACGCACTACTAAAATGGTATGAAAATAATGAGCAATGCATAATCCCAAAAGGCAAAAAAAACGAGGTTATTAGCTTTGTAAAAAGTGGACTAAAAGATCTATCCATCACACGCACGAGCTTTGACTGGGGCATAAAACTGCCTAAAAATTTAAACGATCCAAAGCACGTGATGTATGTTTGGCTTGACGCACTCATTAACTACCTAACCACACTTGGATACTCACGTGACAATGAACTTATGGGATACTGGGAGAACACAACACATATCGTAGGCAAAGATATCTTGCGTTTTCATGCGATTTATTGGCCTGCGTTTTTGATGAGCCTTGGACTTCCTTTACCAAAACATATCGCCGCACACGGCTGGTGGACTAGAAACGGCGAAAAAATGAGTAAAAGCAAGGGAAACGTAGTCAATCCAAAAGAGGTTGCGGATGCCTATGGGCTTGAAAATTTTAGATATTTTATGCTTAGAGAAGTGCCATTTGGTCAAGACGGCGATTTTAGCCAAAAAGCTCTCATTGAGCGGATAAACTCAGAGCTTGGTAATGGGCTTGGTAACCTATTAAGCCGCATAATAGGAATGAGCGGCAAATATAGTGAGTTTAAGATAGACGCTCAAAATACAACTAAATTTTATCAAGCCGAGCTAAATGAAGCACACGAATATCTTGACTTAGCTGTATCAAATTTAGAAGTACTGGCGACAAATCGCTATTTAGAGGAACTTTGGAAAGTCGTATCTTTGGCAAATGGCGTAATCGCCAAATACGAGCCGTGGGCGATGATAAAACAAGGTAAAATAGACGAAGCAAACGCTCTTGTGGCACTTTGTGCAAATTTATTAGCAAAAATTTCTGTGCTATTAAGCCCAGCTATGCCAAAGACTTGTGATAAAATAGCACAGGCTCTAGGCTTTGAGATAAACGAGAAAGTATATCAAAATCTAATAATAAAAAATGAGCTTATAAATTTTGTAGCAAAGCCGACAGAACCACTATTTCCACGCATAGAAAATGAACTTTTACCACACTCTAGTGCCATAAAAGAGTCAAAAAAAGTAGAGAAAGAGGAACTAAAAAGTGAGATAATCTCAATTGATGACTTTGCTAAAATCGTTATCAAAGTAGGCGAAGTACTTGAGTGTGAAAGAGTTGAGGGCAGTGAAAAGTTGCTTAAATTTAAGATAGACTTAGGAGAGGCTCAACCACGCCAAATTCTATCTGGTATCGCTAAATTTTATGATCCAAATGAGCTAATCGGCAAACAAGTCTGTGTTTTAGCAAATTTAAAAGAGCGAACAATGATGAAAAAATACGTATCACAAGGGATGATATTAAGTGCTGAAGATGGCTCTCTTACGTTGCTTAGCACTCATTCAAAGGTCAAAAATGGGGCAATAGTCGGCTAAATGACGATAGAAAATTTAATAAGACTTATCAATGGACGCATCATAAACAAACCAAGCGTATCAAGTGTGAGCGATTTTGTTTTTGAACCAAAAAATATCAAACGTGGATATGCATTTATAGCAACAAACGCCGATGAAAATGATATAAAAGACGCTATAAAACATGGAGCTTACGCTATTATAAGTGAAGATGAGCTTATACCAAGTGATGGCGAGATCGCATATATAAAAGTTGACAGTCTACAAAATGCACTTATGCGACTTATGAGATTTGAAGCGACACATAAAAATTTAAAATTTTGTTCTATAAATGCTGTACAAAAAGCGATAATTGAACGTATGAGCCTAAGCAAAAACGCTATACTTATGCCAAGCGAGATTAAAGAGCTTTTTTATAAGATAGTAAAAGCTAAAAATGGAGATATATTTTTTAGTAACGAAGTGCGAGTATTACAACGTATAACGCCCCTTTATGATGCAGTTTGGACAGATACAAAGGCTCAAGCGATCAATCCAAGCTCAATATTTTTTACAACTATAATCTGTGATGATGTTTATTATCAAAATTTAAATATCCCGCGTGTTTTTATGGGTATGTTTTGTGGACTTTTGCACTACTTTAAACAAAATAATATCACTTTTAAGCTAAATGATCACCGAGTTTTTGGGCATTTTGAGCCGATATTTATAGATAAAAATTTCAAGCCCATAAGCTTTGGCAGCAGTTTTCGTGCTTTAATAATTGAAAAAGACGAGGAACTATTTAGCATAGAAGCGGCATATCTGTATAAAAATTTCAGCGAAGATGAAGTTGTTCTTTGCTTGCCACGAGATAGTGAAATAGACGCATCTCAAGCTTTTAGATATGATGATTTAAGTGAGATAAAGGGCCTTAAAGGTTTTAGATACGCACTCATTTTATGCGATAAAAATGAAATTTTATCTATGTTAAATCAAAGCAAAGATCAAAAAAAGCTGTTTGAGTTTTAATCAAACAGCTTTAATTTGTTATTTTTGCTTCACAGTTTTTATATTTCTACTTTTACTTAGCTCTTGCTCTTACTCGCAACTGTTAATTACTACTCTGCAAATCATATTTTTACCACTTTGGCATAAAAACTCACTTTCGCTAACCCAAAAAGTACCTCAAATCAGCTTGTGCATCGCCACTTATGAGACGCACATTAAATTTTTCAACTAAGAAATTTATAATCTCTTCGTTAAAAAACTTCGGTAAAGTTGGTCCAATATTAACATTTTTCATACCAAGATAGAACAATGCTAAAAGTATAATGACCGCCTTTTGCTCCATCCACATTAAGACGATAGAGATCGGTAGATCATTGACAGCTATACCTGTGGCTTCACTTAGTGCAAGAGCAATTTTAACCGCTCCGTTACTGTCGTTGCACTGACCAAGGTCTATGTAGCGTGGTAGCTCAGTACCTGGGACATTACCAAAGTCAATGTCGTTAAATCTAAATTTACCACAACTTGATGTGAGTATCACGCAGTCTTGTGGTAGGCTTTTAGCTAACTCTCGGTAATACTCACGCCCTTTACCTGGTGCATCACACCCCGCTATAACGAAAAATCGTCGGATCTTACCTGTATTTATCGCATCTAAAATTTGCGGAGCTAAACTTAAAATAGTCTTATAATGACCGCCAGTTACTAGTGTCTCATCACTTTCAAAGCCACTCACATCACCACAAGAAATAGCACACTCAATAAGTGGCGTAAAGTCGTCATTTTCTATATGTCTAATACCGTCAGTCCCAGCAATAGAGTAGCCAAATAAGCGATCGGCATAAGTACAATTTGAACGAAGCGGAACTATGCAGTTTGTAGTCATCAGTATCGCACCCTTAAACTCATTAAATAGCTTAGTTTGATCAAACCATGCCTTGCCTACATTGCCCTTTAAGTGTGGATATTTGCGTAGTTTAGGATATCCGTGTGCTGGGAGCATCTCTGAGTGAGTGTAGATGTTTATACCTTTGTCTTTTGTTGCCTCAAGCAACATCTTAAGTGCGTGCAGATTGTGTCCGCTGACTAGTATAGCCCTACCCTCAACTTTATTTTGGCTCACTTTTACAGGCGTTGGCAGACCAAATTTAGCTATATGAGCCTCGCTTAATATATTCATCATCTCAACGCCTGCACCACCGACTGCTAAAAGTTGCTTGATATGCTCATCAAAGTTAAAATTTGAGTTTGTCAACGTAAAATAAAGCGTATCGGCAATAACACGATCAACCGCACTTGTGTCGGCTCCAAGCTCATCAGCGTGGTGGCGATACGCACTAAGACCTTTTAGTCCAAAGACCATCGTATCTTGCAAACGTGCGAGCGTATCGCTCTTTCCGCAAGTGCCTCTACTCTGTCCCTTTGCACCACAGCCACTATCGGCACTCATCTCGCATTGATGACAAAACATCTTTAACTCTTTATCCATTCACTATCCTTAAATTAAAATTTAAAGATATATTACAGAAAATTTCAAATTTTTAGATTGATTTACGTCAATAACTTTAAGAAATATAAATTAATTTTATTGTTTAAGTTTTTTGATTTTGCTTATCATTTTAACTAAAATTTATTAAATTTTATATCTTATCGGATCTTGTGTATTAGCCATCTTAAATCCACGCAGACGCAGACGACAACTATCGCACATGCCACACGCCTCATCATCGTTTTCATAGCAACTCCAAGTTAACTCAAGTGGCGAGCCAAGCTCAAGCGATCTAGCTACGATTTGAGATTTATTTAAATTTATCAGTGGTGTTATGATTTCAATATTTGTATTTTTGGCAGTTCCAACATTTATCGCGTTATTTATCTTACTTATAAAACTTGCCGTGCAGTCAGGATAACCACTACCGTCTTCTTCAACCACACCGATAAATATCGCACTAGCTCCATGCTTTTCGGCAAGTGCAGTGGCTATTGAGACAAATATACCATTACGAAATGGCACGTATGTGTTTGGGACATCTTGACTATCTTTTTGAACGTTTGAGTTTTTAGTATCACTTAAATTTTCTCTGTCATTTTTAATATTTGAGTTTTTAAGCTCACTCAAACTTTCTCCATTTTTAGGCACTTGTATACTCATATCAGTCAAAGAGCTACCGCCTATATCAGCGATAAAACTTACATCTAGGTTTAGTTTTGTAGTGATGCCTAGCCTATCACAAATTTGCTCAAACGCAACCTTTTCACGTCTCATTGTGCGTTGATTATAATCAAAATGAAGTGCAACAATCTCGTATCCCTCATGCTTTGCGATAGTGGCACAAAGTGTACTATCCATACCGCCACTCATTATACATACTGCTTTTTTCATAAATTTACTCCATTTTAATTAAAATTTATAAGATATTTTAAAATTTTATAAGTAAAATACTTTCGTCTCTTTTATATCTTACCCTATTTTTGACAAAATCTTAGCTAGGTGATAGCAAAGCCATAATTTTAGCAGATAACTAAGTTGAAGGTAAAATATCATCAGACTTTTCAAATTTTCTTAAATTTCTGCTAAAATTATACAGATTTTTCCATAAGAAAGCCTAAAAATGATAATATGCGATGATAAATATCCTAAAATTTTAGATAAGATTTGTGAATTTTTGACTCCTGGCGATGTTGAACTTAGCTTTGTTAATAGCAATCAAATGCGTGAGATAAACCTGCGTGAACGTGGGATTGATAAGACAACGGATGTGCTTAGCTTTCCATTTGAGTTTGTTATGCACACCCCACTTGGCTGTATTGTGATAAATTTAGAGCTAGTCAGTCAAAAGGCTACTGAATTAGGACACTCAGATAGCGATGAAGTAGCACTTTTATTTACTCATGGGCTACTTCATGTGCTTGGATATGATCACGAGAAAGATGATGGGCAAATGCGTGAAAAGGAGTGCGAAGTGATAGAAAATTTTAACCTACCAAAAAGCTTGATCGTTCGTACAGAAGAGAGCTAAATTTATTTTTTATCACTATTTTTATCGTTAATTTTATCTAAATTTATATAGCCCATTTCAAGCAGTTTGTTATAAATTTGTGATATCTTTGGTCCTGCCGCACTTCCACCATGCCCACCATGCTCTATAACCATAGTTACGACATACTGTGGATCTTCGTATGGTCCATAAGTCGTCATCCAAGCATGCGATCGTGTCAGATACGCCATATCTTCTTCACGCATACGCTTTTTATCGGTTTGTGAGATACCAACGACTTGAGCGGTGCCAGTCTTTGCTGCGACTTTAATCTTGCAGTCTAAAAAGTGTCTATTTGCCGTGCCTTTTGGATGATTTGCAACCTCATACATAGCGTGTCTTATATATGGTAGTTGTGATTTTTCGAATTTGTTAAATTTATCATCTCTTGGCATAAAGTCTACCACGATATCATCGATACTATGCAAAAAATGTGGCGTTATGTTTAATCCAGTTGCAAGTTCAGCCGTGTGCTTTGCTATTTGCATAGGAGTAACAAGAAAATTGCCTTGCCCTATAGATGTTATAAGCGTCTCACCCTGATACCACGACTTACCATATTTTCGCATCTTCCATTCACGACTAGGCAGAGTGCCGACAAACTCATTTGGTAGATCAACGCCAGTTTTAACACCAAAGCTAAAACGCTCAAGTATTGGGACTATTGCATCTATGCCGATCTTTTGAGACGCTTTGTAAAAATAGTCATCACAACTCTCTCTAATAGCTCTATTCATATCGACATTTCCATGTCCATATGAGTTCCAACAACGAAATTTACGTCCACCAAGCTCATACGAACCAGAGCAGAAAAAACTATCATATCGCGTCATGCCGTTATCTAAAAACGCCATTGCCATTGCCATTTTTATAACTGAACCAGGCGGGTAAAGTCCATTTACTAGCTTGTTTGTAAATGGATGATCAACATCTTGTATCAGCTGCTCCCACTCGTCCTTACTTATGCCAAGTACAAAAGGGTTTAGATCATACTCAGGAAAGCTTCCAGCTGCGATGATAGCACCATTTTTAAGATCCATAATAATAACGCTACCGGCATCTTTACCAAATACATCTGCTACGAATTTTTGAAGTTCTAGATCTATACTAAGCCTTATATCTTGTGAGCTTGCTGGGGTAAAATTTATCTGCTCTATCTCTTGATTAAGTGCATTTACCTTTGTACGCCTAAAGCCCTGCTCACCTTGCAATATCGAGTTATAATACCGCTCAACACCACTTCTGCCAGTATAGTTTGTGAGCTTTGTTAGTGGATCATCTTCTATATCTTTTTGATTTGCTCTGCCCACATAACCTATAATATGTGAAGCTATATCATTGTATGGATAGTGGCGTTTCGATGCTGGTTCGATCCGTAAATTTGGGCGTAATGAAAGGCTTGTAAAATACGGTAAAAACTCATCATAATCTATAAAATCAACAACATTTATAAAATCTTGATTATAAGGCGAATCATTTTTTATGTATTCACGACGTAATTTTGTAGTGTTTAGATCAGTAAAGAGTTTAGTTATCTCGTTAAGTTCGTTATCTAAAATTTGCTCCTTTGAGCTTAAATGCGGCTTGATAGCTATCGAAAACCCTAGTCTATTTATCGCCATTGGGCGATTTTTAATATCGTAAATAACACCACGAACAGGTGGTATATACTGAGTTTTTACTGCATTTTGTTCAGCTTTTTCTTTATAATATTCATTAGAATTTACGCTAAGATGATAAATTTTTGCAAGAAGCATTATCCAAAAAATAGTAATAACACCAAATACAATACGCAATCTCATAGCACACGATCCCTAAACAAAACGATCGCCAAAATACTCTCTGCGACGATATAAACGATATATTCGTGGCTTAAGCTTAGCAAGGTCGTATTTTTTATATATGAGATTAGATTATTTACTAAAAATGTGCCGATATATCCACTCGCAACTAGTATTGCAAGTAGACAGTTACGCCATCTCATCGTCGAAAAAAGCCAATCACAAACAAAATGAAAAAATATCAAAAATGCTACAATGCTAGAAAAAAGGTAAAATCCGTGAATTTGTTCTGAAAACATCATAAATAAGATAGCAAAATACCAGCCTGCACTAAAGTCATTGAGCGTCCTTTGCTTGGTAAAATACTCAATAATCATATACGCAAAAAATAATCCCATCAAAGGAGGTAGAAAACTAAACTGCGTCGTGACAATAGTGTAGCCAAATATCACAACAGCTACAATAAAATTTTTTACTAAACTTTGACTGTTTGCGTAAGTTTTTTGCATATTTATAGACCAAATGTATGTTTAACAATGAGCTCTCTAGCCTTATCTATGCCATTTTTATTTAGCGTGGAAACTAAAACTCCACTTGGGTCAAATCTCATAACGGCACTCTTACTGCTTTGATTTAGCTTATCCGCCTTTGTATATAAATTTAAAATTTTCTGATCCGCACGAATAAAACTATGCAGATATTCATTTACTTCAGTATCAATGCGTAGATCAAAATGCCTAGCATCGATAAGGTGTATAAAAAGCTTGATATTTATTCTAAATTTTAAAAACTCATCCAAACTTCGTCGCCACTCATCGTGCTTTGACTTTGAGACCTTTGCATAGCCAAAACCGGGCAAATCGACAAACATTATCTTAAAACGTTGCCTTATCTCGCCTTGCTCATTTTGCTCTTGAGTGTCTAAATATATCTCTTTTATCTCTTCAAAATCAACTTCAAAAAAATTTATCAGCTGAGTCTTACCAGGCGTTGATGAACTTTTAGCTAGACCATTGTGATTTGTAATAGCATTTATCAAGCTTGATTTACCCACGTTTGAACGTCCCAAAAACACAACTTCACTCGTCGCAAAATCAGGGGCGATATTGATATTTGGTGCAGATGATATAAACTTAGCACCGATAGCTCTTATCACTTAGCTTTATCCTCGACTTGAAATATAAATTTCACCGGTTTTTTATCGCCACTATTAACATTGTATGTGCCATTTAGCTGATTTACCACAATCTTTTCACCATAGATATTTTTATCCGTTTCAACCTCGTGTATATAGCCATTACCAATAACAGTATAAATTTGTGTAGTTGGCTCATATGTGAGTGTATCGCCCTTGCCATCGTAATGTTTGTCTTTTATTACTAATTTTAGCTTTGCATTGCCAGTCGCAATATATTTTACTGGTTGACGATTTTTATCAAAATGAACGATAACTTTGTTTGCCTTAAGCTCGTCGTAATTACCCTTTTTTATATAAACATTACCATTAAATTCGCCAATCTGTTTACCTTCATCAGCAAAAAAACTATCCGATGTTATCTCAACTTGCTCGGCAAATGCCACAAAAGTCGATATGAAAAATACCGCTAATGCCTTTCTTGCTCTATCCACGCTTTAAATCCTTTTATATCTGTCTGTTTTTTTACCATATCATATCGTAAACTTTTGCCTATTATTTTATCACCATTTTGTATCGCAATAAAAGGCACTTTAGATATGGCAATTTTACTTTTTGTATTGTAAATCACTTCGTCTGAACTAAAATTCAAACTCTCATTATTGTCATATTTCACACTGTCTTTAAATGTAATATTATCGTCTCGCATGATGGCTTTTTGTGAGCTTATATCGTGTTTTAAATTTCCACGCAACACATTTGCTTTAAAGTGCAAAAATTCATCTTGATTTGAGTAGCGAACAATCTCGTCAGCTTCATAAATTCCACTAACTACACTCGCATTTATCTCATAATCAACTACATCATTAACCTGCATATTTGCAACTCTTACGTCCTGTTTTATCTCATCAGAAAAGTATGGATCCTGAAACACTACAAACACCATCACAATACTAAATACCGCAATGATACAGTAAAATATCCTTATAACCAACGCTTAGACCACTCTGTAAACATATCTTGTTTACTTATTATCATCTCTATCATCTCTCTAACTGCACCATTGCCACCTTTGTGTTTTAGGCGAGTTGTTACACTTAGCTCTTTTATAGCATCCTTTGGCTTAAAGCTCCAAGCAACAGCGTTTAAAATTTTATAATCATTATAATCATCGCCAATAGCTGCGGCATTTTCAAAGTTCAATCCTTCAAATTTAAGTATCTCTTGTGCTATTTTAAATTTATCACTCACACCTTGATAGACATGATTTATCTTTAAATCTTCAGCCCTACGCTCAACTATTTGAGACTTACGACCCGTGATGATAGCGACTTTTTTACCAAGTTTTAGCCAACTCTCTATCGCATAGCCATCTTTTACGTCAAAAAATTTAAGCTCCTCACCATTTGCATTGTAAATTATCTTACCATCTGTCAAGCAACCATCAACATCTAAAAATATAATCTCTATCATAGTACACCCTTTGTGCTAGGCGTCGAGATATTCTCATTTTTTGCTAAAGCTCTACGAAGTGCTACTGCAAGAGATTTAAATGCTGCTTCTATGATATGGTGATTATTCTTACCACGAACTTTACTAATATGAAGTGTAATATTTGCATTCATTGCTAAGGCCCTAAAAAATTCTTCAACTAGCTCGATATCAAACTCACCAACCTTGCCATTTTCATTAAATCCATCATAGACTAAAAAAGCACGATTGCTTAGATCCAAAGCACATAAAACCGCCGCCTCATCCATCACAACAACACTATCACCAAATCTTTCTACTCCACTAACTGGATAAATTGCATCCTTTAAAAGTGAGCCAATAACTATGCCAACATCTTCAACACTATGATGAAAATCAACGTGCGTATCACCCTTGCAAATAACTTTTAAATCAAGCAAAGAGTGCTTACCAAACGCTTCGAGCATATGGTCAAAAAAACCAATACCAGTTGCTATTTCGCACTTGCCTGTGCCATAAATCTTAAGCTCCGCCTCTATCTGTGTCTCTTTTGTCGTTCTATTAAATTTTAAAAGCTCATCTCTCACAACTAACCCCTTACTATAAATGCACCATTAAATTTACCACTCCTAGCGTAATCTCTTGCCTCATCTTCGCTTCTAAATCCATTCAAAAATACGCGATAAATCGTATCACCATCTACGCTAAATGTCCTAACCACAGAGCGGTAGCCATCTATACTTTGATGTTCTCTTTGGTATCTTTGTGCTCCACTTTGGTTTTTAAAAGCACCGATTTGAACCATAAACTCACCACCAACTACACTAGTCTCAGCCGACATAACAATACCTGTGCTTTGAGATTTGCTCTTTTGTGTTTTAGCTGTAGAATCGATGCCAATATCAGCGTCAAATCCTATAACTTCCATACTCACCGGTGCCGTTCCAACCCCGATCACATCAAGCTTTGTCGCTGCAGCTTTTGATAGATCTATTACGCGATTTGCTACGAAAGGTCCGCGATCGTTTATACGAACTATGACTGATTTATTATTTTTTAAATTTGTAACACGTAAAATTGTATTCATTGGCAGTGTTTTGTGTGCTGCTGTCATGTTATACATATTATAAATTTCGCCATTTGATGTCTTTTTGCCATGAAAATTTGGTCCATACCAGCTAGCTATACCACTTGCTTTATCGCCAACACTAACAATAGTCGGATAGTATGTCTTGCCATTTATTGTATATGGACGCATTGTGGCCTTTTGTACAGCTTTTGAGTTGTTTATCTTTTCGTTTGTTGGGCCGGTTGGTCCTGGATTAAATGGTGCCCCAATCCACGAGCAACCTACTAAAAGTAGTCCGATCGCTATGCTAAATACTAATCTAAGGTATGACAATGTTTGCTCCGATATTTAGATCCGAACTAGCCATCGCATTTGCCTCCTTTATATCATCAACTTTTACATTAAATTTTTTCGATATGCTTACCAAAGTATCGCCATTTTGCACGATATATTTTTGATTTTTATTACTTTGTGTAACTGGGATTATTAGCTTTTGATTATATGCGATTGCATTTGTTTTTAGTTCATTGTATTCACGTATAGCACGATGGCTTATGCCTGTTTTTTTAGATATATGAAAAAGTGTATCACCCTTTTTCACGACATATGTATAGAAGTGATTTTTGTTATAGCTTGGCTTAAAATTTGTTGCAAAAAGTTGCTTTTTATTTTCAGGAATATATATATAATAATCCTTTAAATTTGGTGGTGTAAATACAAATTTAAGATGTGGATTATTATCTTTCATCTTTTTTACACTTAGCCCAATGCTATCTCCAACTTGAGCCAAATGAGTTCCACCGGGAATCTGAACCTTTGCAAGTTTTAATCCACCAGTTGCGTTAAGTAATGATGAATCGCTTGATGAGAGCAACCTCTCTGCATCTTTTGCGATATATGCTGCTCTTAAAATTTTAACAACAAAGCGTCTAGTCTCTTTTGGAAGATATTTTTTATCTTCATCTAAAAGCACGGCTATATCGTTAGTGCCCGCCTTTTGTATCGCTCTAGATAACGCACCTTCACCGCAGTTATATGCCATCACGGCAAGATACCACTTTCCAAATTTATCCTTCATCGAACGCAAATATGTCGCTGCAGCTTTTGTCGAAGCTATAGGGTCTTTTCGCTCATCAACGTATTCATTTACTTTTAGTCCGTGAAGTCTAGCCGTGCGTTCCATAAATTGCCAGATCCCAACTGCTTTTGCTTTTGATGTCGTATGCGTCTCAAACCCAGACTCAATCATCGCCAAATAAAAAAATGACTCCGGAATACCAGAAGTCTTTATATGGGTTTTTATCATAGGAATATACATATATCCATTTTTTAATGCATTTGCAAAATTCCTAATGTGTGTATTTTGCATACGATATTTTGCATCAATATAGCTCTTAGTTTTCATAAAGCTAGGGTCTATATCAAGCTCTTTTAAAATTTTTGCTTGGGTATTGTATGAACTATGCTCAGAAGTATTTGCAAATAGTGTTAAACTACAAACAAAAAGTAAAAAAATCTTAAGTATGGCTTTCATTTATATCCTTTTTCGTCAAAATAGACAAACTTATGCTCACGCAGACAGATCCACAAAGCATTTAAATAGTCTCTTGGCATTACTTGAAGTAAGATCTTCAATCTCATCAAGCGAAAGACTTAAAATTTCAGCTATCTTTTTAGCAACAAATTTTGTAAATGACGGTTCATTTCTCTTGCCACGGAATGGTTCTGGCGTAAGATATGGTGCGTCAGTCTCTATTAGTATCTTATCTCTTGGTATTTTTGGTAAAATTTCAACTAAATTTTTAGCATTTTTAAAAGTCAAAACTCCGCCTATACCAAAATAAAAATTACCAAGATTAGCTAATTCTAAAAGCAATGGTGATGCGTTATAACAATGCAAAACCGCCCCAGCTTTAAGATGTGGTGCGTAATCTTTTAAGATACTAAAACTATCCTCGTTAGCATCGCGTATATGCAATATAACGGGTTTTTGTAACTCAACAGATAAATCAAGTTGAGCTATAAAAACACGTTTTTGCTCCTGTTTTTCGATAAATTTTTCACTTTCATCTTTTGGTAAACGAAAATAATCAAGCCCACATTCACCCACTGCAACACATTTGTCGTCTTTCGCAAATTCACGCAAAATGCTCTCATCAAAGCCGTCTTTGTCATATGGATGAACGCCAACTGCAAAATATACATTTTTATTTAAGTGCGATATTTTAACAGCTTTTGGTAAATAAGAGATATCGGCTCCGGGTATAACTACGCCTAAAACGCCATTTTCACGAGCCCTAGCGATAACTTGCAAAATGTCATCATCATAACTTTTATCATCTAAATGACAATGCGTATCTATGATCACTAAACGATCTCCACGCGGTTACGACCGCCCTCTTTAGCTCTATAAAGTGCCTCATCCGCCATCTCAATAATCTCATCTATACTATGATCGTGTAACCCAAAAGCAACACCTATAGATACGGTAAATTTAATGCTTTCACCCTTATATTCTAGGCTACTTGCAGCGATCTTTGCCCTTAAATTTACAAAAAATTTAATAGCATCTTCACGAACAATATCTTTAAGCACTATACAAAACTCTTCTCCGCCAAATCTTGCAACAATATCGCTATTTTTTGTCTCGTCTATCATCTTTTTAGCTAAAAATTTAATAACTTTATCGCCACACTCGTGTCCACGAGTATCATTGATCTTTTTGAAAAAGTCAACGTCAATCATCGCCAAAGCATAATTTTCTTGTGTATCTTCGATTGATTTTAGATAAACGCCCATATCTTCATAAAAATATCGTCTATTTGAAACGCCGGTTAGAAAATCGCAGTTGGCGAAATTTGCTATTTGATTTATATTTTCTATCGCCTCAACAATGTTATTCACACGACATGTTAGTTCCTCTTTACCAAATGGTTTTGCGATAAAATCATTTGCTCCATTCTTAAGAAACATCGCTGCTGTTCCTTCGTCGTCTATCGGAGTCATTGCGATTATTCCGAGTTGAGTTTTATTATGCTCACGTCTAAGTTCTCTAAGCAGTTCAAGCCCATCTTTAACCGGCATCCGATAATCTGTTATTATCAAATTTATATCTGGATTGTCATTAAAATAATTCATCGCCTCTTCGCCGTGAGCCGCCGCAAATACCTGAAATTGTAATCCCTGAAGCGTCTTTTTTATATTATTCCTAACAGAGATGGAATCTTCAACAACCATAACTTTATATTGGCTATTTTTACTAAGGCGATTTATAATCTGAAATATATAATTTATATCATCCATATTGCCTTTATAAATATAATCTACAATATCTTTATGTATAAAATTCTTCTTTGTGTCATCGTCGATACTCCCTGTCAAGACTATACAAGGAAGTTCTTTTGATATAACATAATCAACAATCTCGCCATTTGGTGCGTCTGGCAAATTTAAATCAAGCAATGTTATAAAATAATAACCGCTATTTTCTAAAAATTTCTGTGCTTCAGCAAAAGAGTGTGCCACATCTATAAACATCTCTATATTTTCTTCCATCTTTTTAGCAATTAGTTTTGCTAAAGCCTTATTGTCTTCAACGATTAAAATTCTATTTTTTTCCATTACCTTAAATATCCAAATTATAAAAATTTTAAGATTGCTGATTTTACCATTTTTTTCTTGGGTGAAAATAAATTTTGTTTACAAGCCATCTTTCATAAGTCCTTTTGCAAACTCAACCGCTTCATTGCTAACATACTCACCACTTATCATACGAGCCAGTTCCTCAACCCTTTCATCATCTCGTAGCTCCCTAACACTCGATATTTCACCGCTTTTTTCCACTAAAAAGTGTGTGTCTGCTTTTGAGCTAAGTTGTGGTTGATGGGAGATAGCAAAAATTTGATAAAATTTAGCTAGTTTTAGTAAAACATTTGCAATACTCATTGCCTCTTTACCGCTTAAATTTGCGTCTATTTCATCAAGGATTATCACACCACTTCCAGAGTTTGTTATCTGCGTCTCAGTGGCTATAAACGCAAGGCGAAGACGGTTTAGCTCACCTGAGCTTAAATTTTTAAGATTAGTTTCATTTAGCTTTAAACTTACCTCATCAACACCAAGGGAATCCATATTTTTAATGCCTATTTCAAGGTTAATATCATCCATATAAAGCTCTTTTAGATACGAGTTTATAAGGTTTTCAAGCTCTTTTAAATTTTTCACTCTTGCAGCCGAGAGCTTGTCTGCAAGACTTGATACCTCAGCTTTTAGTCTGTTAAATTTATTTTCTAGCTCGCTCTTTTCAAAACTGATATTTTCATATCTATTTAGCTCATCTTGACGCTTTTTAAGCACTACCAAAGTCTCTTCTATACTGCCATATCTATGCACAAGTGAGTTAAGTGCCTCTATCCTATCAAGCACTTTTTCCACATCTATCTCATCTAAATCCTCCAAACTCAACCCATCTCTCAGTACGCGTAACTCATTCATCGCCTCTTCAAAAAAACTCGCATCTATATCGCTTATATGAAGTGCGTCTAATACTGCACGTTCGGTGTTAAATACCACATCTGCCCTAGCCCACGCCTCGTTTATCTTATCTTTTTTACTAAGGCGTTTTTTCACATCCATTAACTCCTCAAACTCCCCTACTTTTGGGCTTATGCTCTCTATCTTTGAGATCTCAAAACTAGCAAATTCTTTTAGCTCTTCAACTCTTTTTTCATCATCTATTAATCTATTTAGCTCACGTGATACGACCGAAAATTCTCTAAATTTGTCCCCAAACTCAGTGAGCAAACTTTTAAATTTACCATCTTTCTTGCTCTCAAGTTCATCTAAAAGATACAAAAATCGCTCATTTTCAAACTCATTTATCTCTTTTGCAGAGAGATATTTAATATGTTCTCTTGCAATTTGTGCTAAATTTTTCTTTGAAACGGACTGTGAGTTTATAAAATACCGAGCCGACTTATCACGCAAAAGCTTAAAAGTATTAATATCTTCATTTTCTATGCCAAACTCACTCATCTGAAATTTATGCTCCACATCCGCTTCAATCACTCTCGCGTCAACATCCTTTAGTCCAAATACGCCCATTATCGCACTCATCAGTACCGACTTACCGGCACCACTCACACCTGTAAATACACTCAATCCTTGTTTAAAATTTAGCTCAACATTTTCAAAATTTAAATAATTTTTAACTAAAATTCGTTCAATCATTGTAACCCCAGTGTAGTTTCTCTTTTAGAATTTGAAAATAATCACGCCCCAAATGTCGCACTAACCGTGCAGTTTTCTCGCTTAACCTAACGCTTACGAGATCTAAGTTTGACATCTTAAAGCGATCTTGTCCGTCAATAACAAGTACCGCCGCACTCACTGTCTTAAACGCTACCTCAAAATACCCAGGCAACACGACAGGACGCTGAGTTAGTGAATGCGAATTTATCGGCGTTACGATAAAAACTGGGCTTAGTGGATAAACAATTGGTCCATTTGCACTCATATTATAAGCAGTTGAACCAACTGGCGTCGTTGCCATTATCCCATCGCCAAAATATGAGTTAAAGTGTTTGCCATTTAAACATGCTTCAATATGTGTAACCGCACAGACTTTTTCACCCACTATAACAGCATCATTAAAGGCTACTTTTCGCACTATTTCGCCATTTTTTTTATGAAGTGCGACATCTAGCATAAACGGCGTTTCTATACTAAATCTACCTTCAAAAAATTCTGCAAAAAACCTCTCGCATTCACACATCGTCGTATCTGTCAAAAATCCAAGCCGTCCTGCGTGGATACCTAGTACAAATGGCGAAATCTCCGCAGTTTTGCGACAAAGCGAGATGATTGTGCCATCTCCGCCAAGCGATATAAGTAGTTCGCACTTTTTAGCCAGTTCTATCTCTGTGTATCCGCTCTCATTTAAGCTTAAAGCCTTGCAAATGCTATGTTCTAGCACTAAATTTATACTAAATTTAGCCAAAATCTCTTTTAAAATTTTTATATTTTTAGGCAGTTCAGGCGTGAGCTTTGCAACAAGTCCAATATTTTTTATACTTTTTACATCTAAATTTTTCATAGTATGGATTTTACCAAAAATTTAATGTGATTTTTAAATTTTTATAACAATAGTGATAAATTTTTGGCTAATCTTAGCAAATAAAAAGCAAATTTTTAGTAAAATTGGCTATTTTTAAATGATTTTATAAGGAGTTTGAATGCGAAGTCATTATTGTACTGAGCTTGACAGTAGCGACATCGGCAAAGAGGTAACGCTTTGCGGTTGGGTAAATACTTACCGAGACCACGGTGGCGTTATATTCATTGACCTTAGGGATCGCACAGGGCTTATCCAGCTAGTTTGCGATCCAGCTGATAGCAAAGAAGCACATGAAGTAGCCTCAAAGGTGCGTGATGAGTATGTTTTAATAGTAAAAGGCAAAGTAAGGGCTAGGGGTGAAGGACTTGTAAATCCTAGATTAAAAACAGGTGAGATAGAGATCGTTGTAAGCGAGTTTGTAGTGGAAAATCCAAGTGAAGTTCTACCATTTAGCATAGGTGATAGTGCCGTAAATGAAGACATTAGGCTAAAATACCGCTTTTTAGACCTACGCAGTGATCGTTTGCAAAATATCTTTAAAATGCGTTCAAAGGCTGCCATAGCAGCTAGAAACTCACTTGATAAGATGGGGTTTTTAGAGTTTGAAACACCGATTTTAACACGTGCTACACCTGAGGGTGCAAGGGATTATTTAGTGCCAAGCCGTGTTTATAATGGACAATTTTATGCATTACCACAAAGCCCGCAACTTTTTAAGCAGCTTTTGATGTGTTCTGGATTTGATAAGTATTTTCAGATAGCAAAGTGCTTTCGAGATGAGGATTTACGTGCGGACAGACAGCCTGAATTTACGCAAATTGATGTTGAAATGAGCTTTGTAGAGCAAGAAGATATCCTAAATATGGCTGAAAATATGCTAAAAGATGTATTTGCCGCTTGTGGATACGAGATAAAAACTCCGTTTCGTCGTATGAGCTACAAAGATGCGACTGAAACCTACGGTAGCGATAAGCCAGATCTCAGATATGATCTAAAAATGATAGATGTTATTGATATTTTTGCTCACTCAAGCAATGAAATTTTTAGCAAAATCGCTGCCGAGCCAAAGAAAAACCGCATAAAAGCACTCAAAGTGCCAAATGGCGATAATATCTTTAGTAAACGCGAAATGAATAGATTTGAAGAGTTTGTCAAAAGTTTTGGTGCACAAGGGCTTGGATATTTTCAGATGAAAGAGGATGGGTTAAAGGGTCCACTTTGTAAATTTTTCGCTCAAAGTGACCTTGATGATATAATCGCTCGTTGTGAACTAAAAGTCGGTGATGTCGTATTTTTCGGTGCTGGAAAGAAAAAAATAGTTCTTGATTATATGGGTAGATTTAGAATTTTCTTAGCTGAACAAATGGGTATCATAGATAAGGATAAGATGGAGTTTTTATGGGTGCTAGATTTTCCTATGTTTGAACAAAATGATGATGGCAGCTACTCTGCGATGCACCATCCATTTACTATGCCTAAAAATATAGACGAACCAGACTTAGAAGATATCCTTTCAATCGCTCATGATGTTGTATTAAATGGCTTTGAGCTTGGTGGCGGTAGCGTGAGAATTCACAAAAATGACATTCAGCAAAAGGTCTTTAAGCTACTTGGCATTGACGAGGCTGAGCAAAGGGAGAAATTTGGTTTCTTGCTTGATGCACTTAGCTTTGGAGCACCACCACACGGTGGTATCGCTATAGGCCTTGATAGACTTATAATGTTAGCAACAAAATCAACAAGCATACGCGATGTCATAGCATTTCCTAAAACACAACGTGCTCAGTGTCTTCTCACAAAAGCACCGAGTAGACCGAGCGACGAACAACTACGTGAGCTTGGACTTAGGATAAAAGAAAAAGAGTATAAGGCTTAAGATATGTCGTCATCACATAGTGGCTTTAAATTTAAAGGACAAAATATGAAAAAACTATTTTTAATAATCGGTGCACCAGGTAGTGGAAAAACTACAGATGCGAGTCTAATCGCACAGCAAGATAGCAAATACGCACACTTCTCAACAGGAGATCTATTGCGTGAAGAGGTGGCAAGTGGTTCAGAGCTAGGCAAACTCATAAATAGCTTCATCTCAAAAGGCAACCTTGTCCCACTTGAAGTAGTCGTAAATACGATAATCTCGGCCATAAAGGGCTCAAACAAAGAAAATATCATCATAGATGGATACCCACGAAGTGTAGAGCAGATGCTTGAGCTTGACAAGGTTTTAGTAACGCATAATGAGATCTCTTTGCGTGGCGTTATAGAGGTAGATGTGAGTGAGAACGTCGCACGTGAGCGTGTGCTGGGTCGTGCTAGGGGAGCTGATGATAACAACGAAGTATTTAATAACCGTATGAAGGTCTATCTAGAACCGATAGAGGCAATACGTAAATTTTATAAAGAAAAAGATCTGCTTCACGTTATAAATGGTGAACGAGATATAGAGTCAATAGTAGCTGATGTAAAAAACGTAATAGAAAATTTATTATAACTCCCAAAATAGGTCGTAAGAGTGGCTTACGACCTATTTGCCATACATTTATGATATCTTTAATATAATAAACATTGAATAAATTTAAAAACAAGGAGATGTATGAAAAAATTAGCATTATCAGCATTAGTTGTGACCTCACTTTTTGCAACAGGTGGCTTTGTGGGTAAGGGCAGTGCAACACTTGTGAGCATCAAAGAGGCTTTAAATTTAAAAGATGAAGCGCCAGTTATACTAGAAGGCAAGATAAAATCACAGCTTCGTGCAGAGCATTATGAATTTGTAGATAAAAATGGTGATACGATAGAAATTGAGATAGATGATAAAAAATGGGGTGATATAAAAGTAGATGAAAACACATCGATACAGATAATCGGAGAGGTAGATAAGGACTTTACTAAAACAACAATAGATGTAAATTCACTAAAAATCTTAAAATAACTCTGCAAGGTTAGCCAAATTTAGCTAACCTTTTAACACAAAATAAGCCTTTTATCTGTATAATAATGCAAATTTATTATAAGGATAACAAATGGATATTTCAAAAATAAAGGTAGGTTCAAACCCTGATAAAATCAACGCCGTCATAGAGATACCTTACGGCTCAAATATCAAATACGAGATAGACAAAGATAGTGGTGCTGTAATGGTTGATAGGGTGTTATATTCTGCTATGTTTTACCCTGCAAACTATGGCTTTGTGCCAAATACCTTAGCCGATGATGGCGACCCAGCGGACATACTCGTGTTAAACGAATACCCACTCCAAGCTGGTAGCGTTATCAAGTGCCGTTTAATAGGTGTTTTAGTAATGGAAGATGAAGCAGGAATGGACGAAAAACTCCTAGCAGTGCCAATTAACAAGATAGACCCAAGATATGAAAGTATAAACTCATATACAGACTTGCCTACTGCAACACTAAATAAGATCAAAAATTTCTTTGAAACTTACAAAATACTTGAGCCAAATAAATGGGTAAAAGTCAAAGAATTTAAAGATGCTAAAGTGGCGGAAGAAATTTTAGAAAAAGCTATCAAAAACTATAAATGATAAAATAAAGCCCTATTTTAGGGCTTTTAAGGCTAAAATTTGAATAAATTTATAATAATTTCATTTATGTGTGTTATGGCATTTGGTGCTTCATCGGCTAATAATTATAAAGTTGGTGGCAAAAATGATGGGCTTATAGATATGCATGGCAGAAATAGCCAAAACTATGGTGGATTTTCAAACAATTTTAATAACAAAAAAAGTAACACTTTTATGCCAAAAGATAGCAAAAAATCGGAACAGAACTTAACAAATTTAAATAAATAATCAAATTTTTACCTTTTACTAAGTAAAATTAGTGAAAATTTTATATTTAAATAAGCTAAAATCTTGTATAATCACATTTCATTTTAACTTGATGGGTTCATAGCTCAGTTGGTTAGAGCATCCGGCTCATAACCGGATGGTCCCAGGTTCGAGTCCTGGTGAACCCACCACATTTCTTAAAAACTCCCAAAATTTAAAGAAATATTGTATCAAAATACACAAACAGAACTAAATGCAGGAATAAAGTAAGACGCTAGTGCAACGCTAAAACGTGGAGAGATGACTAAAAATATGAAGCTTGCAAACAAAGAGATAATAAAGATAATAAAGTAGAGTGCAAGATATACGAAATGGGCGTTATCGTGCTAAAAACCGAGTTTTTGAAAAAGGTATAATCAAATTTTATGGCTAAAATATCCACATAAACCAAAAACAAATTTAAAGTATTCTAAAATTTTACATATTAAATTTTAAGACCAAACATAATAAAATTTCATATCACTTTGCACTAAACATAGCATAAAGTTACTATTCTCTTATAGCGAACTACTTTTGCATAAATATTCAATTTTCCATAAATTTAGAATTAAAGCTTTATCTTGACCGAGCGATACATAGGATCAAACCTAAAAGTTAGCAAATTTTGTAGTATCCCAAAAAGCACTATAAATGTAACAAAACTACTACCGCCATAGCTAAAAAATGGCAATGGAACCCCTACGACAGGAGCATACCCTATAGTCATAGAGACATTTACGCCAACATAGATAAATATCAGCACCGCAATCCCAGTAGTGATAACCTGCGTGAAATGATCGCCCTTTAATCCATAGTTAAGACTTAAAAGATGAAATATCAAAGCACCATAAAGGCTAAGCAATCCCAAAGCACCATAAAAGCCGAAACGCTCTATATTATAAGCAAATATAAAATCACTCGTCGCAATTGGTAAAAATTTAAAATGCGTCTGTGTTGCCTCATCCTTTGGCTTACCGCTAAGACCACCACTGCCGATAGCAATAATGCTCTGCTTTACGTGATAACTAGGCTCTTCTGCGATAAAATCATGAATACGCTTTTTTTGATAATCGTGCAAATTTTCATACATTATAGGAGCCAAACACGCCACACTAACAAATATCGTAAACCAAATTTTTTTATTAACACCGATGACAAAAAGCACCGCATATCCAACTAGCAAAAGTATGAGTGCAGTGCCTAGATCAGGCTCTTTTAGTATCAAAACAAATGGTAAAAGTATATAAAAGCTAAGGCGTAAAAAATCCTTTAATCCATATCCATCGACATCAGGAGGACGACGTTTTATCAGATAACCAAGCATTAGCAAAAAGGCTGGCTTCATTATCTCAGACGGCTGAAGTGTAAAATGAACAAATGGAATTTCTAGCCACCTTTGAGCACCAAGTTTACTAACGCCAAATATATCAACGCTTATTAAAAGCACGATATTTATCCAATAAAATAATGGTATAATCCACTCAAGTCTACGAATCGGTGTCAAAAAAAGTATAAAAAACGATAAAAACCCTATACCAAAATAAACAAGCTGTTTATTTGCTAATGTTTCATTAGCTTCAGATACCAAAATATATGAAAATACAATAATCGGAATAATCAAAAAAAACTGTAAAAAGTCAAAATGTGATAAAATACGGCGATCTAATCTAATCAAGTGTAGGCCTTTTTGATTGGATTATAACATAAACAAAGGACAAATTTGATAAATTTTACTCAACTTTTGCCATCAAGACTTGATGTCGCACTCTCATTAAAGCTCCAAATTTCGCGTAATCAAGCGACAAATTTAATAAAATCAAATTTAGTAAGCGTAAATGGTAAAATCATATCAAAGCCATCATTTGCTATAAATTTAAATGATATGGTAAATGTAGAATTTGCTGATAAAAAGGAGCAAAAAAATCTATATGAAGTAAAATTTGATATACCAATAATCTATGAAGATGACGATTTGCTAGTGCTAAACAAGCCACCACTTGTAGTTGTGCATCAAGCCCCAAGTGTCAAAGAGGCAACTCTTGTTGAGTGGCTAAATCAAAAAGGCTTTATGTTATCAAATTTAAATGGCGAAGTTCGTGCAGGTATAGTTCATCGGCTTGATAAAGGCACTAGCGGAGCAATCGTCGTCGCTAAAAACAATGCCACACACGCACATCTTAGCTCTCAGCTAAGCGATAAAAGTATGGGGCGGATTTATCTAGCATTAAGCGACTTACCGCTTAAACAAAACTGCATAATAGACCGCCCGATCGGACGAAATCCATCAAATCGTCTCAAAAAAGCTATCGTAGCTAACGGCAAAGATGCAAAAAGTGCGTTTGTAAATTTAATAAGCCAAGATAATTTAAATTTGATCGCAGCAAAGCTCTTTACTGGACGCACACATCAAATAAGAGTGCATTTAGCAAGCATAAACCGCCACATTTTAGGCGATAATTTATACGGATTTAAGAGCGAAAATGATAAAATAAAGCGAGTTATGCTCCACGCCTATATGCTTTACTTTATCCATCCAAGGACAAATGAACCTATGGAATTTATAGCACCTACGTGGGATGATTTTAACCAAATAATATATAAAAAAATATCCAAGGAGATACTTGATGAAAAAATTGATCCAAAATTTATCACTTCTAGCTTTAGCGATACTAGCGACTGGTTGCGGATCTAAAGTCCCAACTCAGCAAAGCATTACACTGCCAACGATAACAAATTTAAAAACCATATCAGATATGACCGAAATAGCATTTGAGTGGAGTCCGACAAACGATGAAAATGTGCTAGGCTACTATCTATATCGCTCTAATCCAAATGAGATAAACTCCAAAATGCAAATCGTAGCCGATATCAAAGATCGCTTCGCAACACACTATGTAGATACAAATCTCGCACCAGAGACAACATACTCATACCAAATGAGAAGCTACTCAAATAATGCCATCTCCCAACCAGGCTCAAACATACAGGCTACAACTAGACCACTACTTGAATCTGTGCCATTTGCACAAGCGATTACAAATTTACCAACTCGCGTAAAGCTCTTATGGCGTCCGCACCCAGATACACGCGTAAATAGTTATGTTATACAAAGAAGCGATGCTGGAAAAAATAAGTGGAGCAACATAGCAGAGATCAAAGGTCGATTAAATGCCGAATATATCGATACTGATGTCAAAAATGGCTACTCATACGAATACCGAATTTTAGTCAAAACTAGCTCAGGTGTACTATCTAAACCAAGCCAGGTATTAAGTGCAACTACAAAGGAGTTACCCTAAAAGCGTTATAAATTTACAAGCAACAACAAATGCCCCAAAAAAGATAATACTAACTTGGGATAGTAGCATTAGCAATGATTTTAGCCACTATAATATATATAGAAGCAAGAGTAGATTTTTGCCTTATACATACCTAGTCAAAACATCTAGCAACTCATACGAGGACTTACTGACTGCAAATGGAGTGGAATATCTTTACAAAGTAACAGTCGTCGATAAAGATGGGCTTGAGAGCTTAAAGCAAGACGAAGCAGTACTTGGCAAAACGCTTGAAGCTCCTGTCGCACCTGTATTTGTCTCAGCTCATTTTGACGGAAACGCTGTAAATTTAAGATGGAATATCGTAGAAAATGCAAAAGGCTATACGCTTTATAGAGAAGGTGGCTCGACTGAGCGTGTGATAAACGATATACAAGCTACAAACTATACAGATCGCAACGTGCAGATGGATACAAACTATACCTACTACGTTGTAGCAGTTGATGAGTATGGCCTAGCCTCAAACAAGTCAAATCAAGTGCAAGTACAAGTAAAAATTTCAGTGCAATAATGCCAAATTTCATAGCTAAAAATTTAAAAGATAAAGTCTATCCATTTGGGCACGATGGTGTGCAATTTTTATGGGAAGCACAAAGCAAGAGCGAACGTCTGATATATACACAAAATGGTGATGAGAAATTTTTCATTGTAGTTAAAAAAACAGGTGATGGAAAAAATTTTGTCATAAAAGGCGAAAAGCTAACAAAGCCTGATCGTATTGGGCTCTTGCAACAAGCACTATGTGTATATCGCGATGAAAATACCACCGATGTGGTCTCACAAGCCTTTGCTGTTAAAAATAAACAACTCACACAAAAGATCAATACAATCGTAGATATAAAAGAGTTTTTAAGTCAAATTACTAATTTGCGTGAGAAATATAGCAAAATTTTTATTGAGATTGGATTTGGCTCAGGTAGACACCTTCTTTTTCAAGCACAAAATCATCCAGATGCCCTATTTATCGGTATAGAAGTATACAAACCAAGCATCGAACAAGTCGCCAAACTCGCACATGCTAAAAATTTAGAAAATATCCGCGTTATAAACACAGATGCAAGGCTACTTTTATCGCTTATCGCATCAAATTCTGTAGATAAAATTTTCCTTCATTTTCCAGTACCGTGGGAGAAAGCAGAATACAGACGCGTCATAAGTGAGGCGTTTGCATTAGAGTGTGAACGTGTTTTAAAAGTTGGTGGGACATTTGAGCTACGCACTGATGTGCGTGAGTATTGTGACTTTGGATTGCACCATTTTTTAAATTTAACTATGCCAAAGATCAAACTTTTTAAAAACCGCGACTTAGCAGTAAGCAGTAAATACGAAGATCGCTGGAAACGTGAAAATAAAGATATTTATGATATGCTTTACACTTGTAACATTACCTCTGATGAGTTAAGTTTAAATGGAAATTTAGACTTTGATAAGTCCTACTATGTATCAAAAATCATATCAAATTTTAAAAATGAGACGATAAAGCAGAGCGATTATTTCTTACATTTTGAAGAAATTTTCACTATCGATGAGACAAATGCCTTGCTTAAAATTTCATTTGGTGCATTTAATAAGCCTGAGCAATGTTTTATAAAAATCAGTCCAGATAGCACGGAATATTTTATAAAACGCCCTATTTTGACACGGGAAAATTTAAAAGCACATGAAAAACTTAAGGAGTATTTGGCATATGCAGCAAATTATTAGTGCACGTAACTTGACTCTAGCTTACGAACGCAACGAGATCGTAATAAATAACGCAAATTTAGACATTTTTATAAATGATTTTGTCTTTATAACTGGTAAAAGCGGTAGTGGTAAATCAACGTTACTAAAGTCATTTTACGGCGAGATTGAGCCACTAGCTGGGGAGTTAAACGTCTGTATGTCCTCGCTTGTTAATATAGATGAAAAAAGATTGAGCGAACTGCGTCAGCGTGTAGGTATAATATTTCAAAATTATCGCCTGATAAACGAATGGAATGTCGAACGCAACGTAATGCTACCACTTATAATAAAAGGGATAAATCAAAGTGTCTGCAAAAAACAGGTTGCAAAACTACTAAAACACGTCAATATGCTTCACAAAGCGGATAAATATCCTATGGAGTTAAGCGGTGGCGAACAGCAACGTGTCGCTATGGCAAGGGCTTTAGCACATAATCCAAATTTGCTACTTTGCGATGAGCCAACTGGCAATCTTGACGAATACTCAAGCGACGTCATATGGTCGCTACTAAAGTCTGCACGTGAATTTTTAGGCACAAGCGTAGTGGTAGTAACACATCACGTGCCATCATCTTTGCGTATGCCATATCGTCATTTTGTGATAGAAAATGGAGGCGTAAATGAGATCGCTTAAAAACCATTTAGGATTTATTTTTCCGCTAATCGCACTACTTTTTGCAATCGCTTTTAGTCTTATGAGCGATAAAATCGTAAAAAGCTATGAAAATTTAATGAGCAATGACTACAATATTGTCATCGTCTCAAATAAAGAGCTAACTGACGCTGACATAAAACCGCTCGTTAGCACTTTTGCAGCAATTAAGCCACTAAGTGCACAAAAAATCTTAGATCGCCTAAGCAACGACATATCTGCTAAAAATTTATCGATCCTACAAAATGCACTGCCTAAATTTTACTCACTAAAACTAAATGTATTTCCTAGCACTAAATTTATGAACGAGATAAAAGCAAAGCTTCAAAAGCTTGATGGGGTAAGCAAAGTCGAAACATTTTCAAAAGCACACGACAAGGTCTTTAAAATTTTGCAGCTTTGCAAAATGCTCTCTTATATGTTTATGTGGATCTTAGCCCTCATCGGCACAATGCTTATGTTAAAACAAGCTAGAATTTGGCTATACCAGCATAAAGAACGCATTGAGATTATGAGCTTATTTGGTGCCCCATTTTGGCTTAAAAGTGCTTTACTCTATAAAAGTGCTATCGTAGATAGCTTTATCTCTACGCTCGTTGTTGTCGGCTTTTTTTATTTTTTACCTAGTATCAAATTTTTTAGCGATTCTTTGGCACAAGTCGATATGATAACCCCTAAAATAGACATCATAAGAGAGGGTGGCACACTACTTGGTATAGCATTTATACTAAGTATATTTGTCGTAAGTCTTGTGATGAGAAAAGCCAGAAAAAGTCAGATATGAAATTTAACTTATTTTTAGTTATCTTACTGACTCTTAGTCTAAATGCCACAACTACAAAAGAGAAGATAAAAAGCTCTAAAAATTCCCTTAGATCTACTCAAGCAATGAGTGAGCAATTAAACAAAAAACTTGATGATCTAGCCTCCGATATAGTAAATGGAAACAACAAATTAAAAACCATAGCCAAAGATATATTTGAACTAAAGGAGCAAATTTCACACTTAGAAAACAGTGCAAATAGTGCAACAGATGAGCTAGAAAAGCTTACTACACAGAACAAGGAGCTTATGCAAACGCAAAAAAAGCTTGAACAAAATATCATACGCATAATAGCCGAAGATCTCTCTTTTGAGCTACTTTTAGATACTGACGAAAACAAAACAAGTGAAGATAGCATAATGGTTTCGCAAATTTTAAATAAACTAAATAGCATAATGAGAGAGGATTTCAAAAAGATCACGATTGATTACGAAAATACAATAAGCCAAATCAAAAATCAATCAGATAAAATCAATCAGATAGAGACAAATTTAAAAGATTTTAGACGAAAACAAAATGATCTATTAGAACTTGAAAAAAGTCAAAAAAATACAATAAATACCCTAAAACGCGATAAAGAAATTTATAGTAAAAAACTTAGCAAACTTCAAAGTCAACAAGATGAGATACGAAAAACTCTTGAAGAACTCGCAATCGTGCAAAAACAAGAAGATGAAGCTGCAAGACGTGAACGTGAAAAACTCGCCTCACAAAGCAAAGGTAAAAAGGCTCAAAAAGATAGCGATACAAGTGTAAAACAGATGGGTTCAAGCTATCAAACAAGCTCTGTTAAACGTTACACAGGTGTAAAAACTATCGCACCGCTGGATAGTTATACCGTGAAACAAAAATTTGGAAACTACACAGATCCGATATATAATATAAAAATTTTTAACGAGTCAGTTGTGCTTACCTCAACGACACCCGATGCAAAGGTTAAAAGTGTACTAAACGGCAAAGTCGTCTTTGCTAAGCAAACCCCAGTACTTGATAATGTAATAATCATAGAAAATGAAAATGGCATACATACGATATACGCCCACCTAAGTCAGATAGCACCCACAATAAAAGTCGGCTCAATCGTGCAAAAAGGCTACGTGATTGGCCGTGTGCGTAATGATTTAACGTTTGAAGTAACACAAAAAAATTATCATATAAACCCTCTTGAACTCATTAAATAAAAACTTATTAGCTAAATTTAAAGGCTTTTTAGCTAAAATGAGCGAATTTTAAGGAGCAAAGTAATGAGCAAAAAAAAGCGTATATTAGTTAAATTTTCGGGTGAAGCGTTGGCTGGCGAGAGTGGCTTTGGCATAGACAGCAATATACTTAAATTTATAGCAGGCGAGATAAAAGAACTCGTGCAAAACGATGTCGAAGTCGGTATCGTCATCGGTGGAGGTAATATTATACGTGGCGTGAGTGCTGCAAAAGATGGCATCATAAAACGAACAAGTGGGGATCATATGGGAATGCTTGCTACTGTTATAAACTCGATCGCAATGCGTGAGGCATTAGAGAGAAGTGGGCTTGATGTACGCGTGCAAAGTGCTATAAAGATGGAGGCAATCTGTGAAACATTTATCGTAGGGCGTGCCATTAGACATCTTGAAAAAGGGCGTGTTGTAATATTTGCTGCTGGGACTGGCAACCCATTCTTCACAACCGATACAGCAGCGACACTACGAGCTATAGAGATAAGCTCAGATATGATTATAAAAGCGACAAAAGTAGATGGTGTATATGACAAAGATCCAAATAAATTTAATGATGCAAAACTACTAAAAACCCTAAACTACGATACTGCTATGAAAGACAACATAAAAGTTATGGATGATACTGCTATAGCACTAGCTAAGGATAATTCACTTCCAATACTAGTATGCAATATGTTTAAACAAGGTAATCTATCTAAGATAATAAACAACGATGCAGACGCACTTTGCTCAATTGTAAAATAAATTTAAAGGATAAAGATGAGAACAGAACAGATAACAGCAAAAGCACTTAAACAAACAGATGGTGATAGATATAAACTATCTTTAATCGTAGCAAAACGTGCAGAAGCACTCTCTAATGGTGCCAACGTGCTACTAGATATAGATACGAGCAAGATGAAATTTGCCGATATAGCACTTTTAGAAGTTGCAGAAGGCAAGATAGGGTTCGAGGCTATTGTTGAAGAAAAATAGTATATTTATCGAGCAACTCATCGATGAAATAGCAGTTTGTAAGAGCGTCTTTGACGCTACGCAACTTCTATTTTCATTTTACGATAGAACAGAAATACTACAAAAAGCCATTAATACCTGTATCAGTTCACATGCTGATCAATACCGCAAAAGTGGCGAGCCCTATGCGATCCACCCAATTTTAGTAGCGTGTATAGTAGCTTATATGGGTGGTGATGAAAGTATGATAGTAGCTGCTTTACTACATGATGTAGTTGAAGATACAGCAGTAACACTTGAAGAGATCAAACTAGAATTTGGTGATGAGATCGCAAAACTAGTTGAAGGACTAACAAAAATAGTAGCCATACGTGAAGACAAACTTGCAAGTTCTGATAGCAATGAACGTCTATCTACTTCGGCTCTGACATTTAGACGTATGTTACTTGTATCGATAGAAGATGTCAGAGTATTAGTCGTAAAGCTTTGCGATAGATTGCATAATATGTTAACTCTTGACGCTCTAACGCCAGATAAACAAAAAAGAATAGCAGAAGAGACGCTTGTAGTTTATGCACCTATCGCACATAGACTAGGCATCTCATCGATAAAAAATTTACTTGAAGACCTAAGCTTTAAATATGTATTGCCAGATGAATACGAAAAAATTTACAACTATATTGACGAGCACAAGCAACAACTAGCACTCAAGCTAAATTCTTTTCACGAAAAAGTAAGCGAGATTTTGCTTAAAAATGGTTTTATCGAAGGTAGTTTTGAGATACAAAAACGTATGAAGCACTACTATTCAATATACCTTAAAATGCAACGTAAAGGCATATCGATAGAAGAGGTTCTTGACCTGCTTGCGATCCGTATCATCGTCAAAGAACCACTTGAGTGTTATCTTGCACTTGGAAATTTACATATAAACTTTAACCCCTTAATCTCGCGTTTTAAGGACTATATCGCACTTCCAAAACAAAATGGCTACCAAACTATTCACACGACTATATTTGATAACAAAAGTATATTTGAGGTGCAGGTACGAACATACGATATGCATAAGATCGCTGAATATGGCGTCGCTGCACATTGGAAATATAAAGGTGGCGAAGGCAGTATGCTTAATCCAAAACTAGACTGGCTAAATGACTTAAATATGCAAAATGATGAAAGTGAAAATAATCCAGAAGAGCTTTATGAATACGCAAAAGATAGCCTATATATCGAAGATATAGCGGTTTATTCGCCAAAAGGAGCGATATTTACTCTGCCACGCGGTGCGACTGCACTTGATTATGCTTATGAGGTGCATACAGAGATCGGACTGTATGCAAAAGAAGCTTATATAAACCGCGTTAAAATGCCACTTTTAACCGAGCTGAAAAACGGTGATATCGTGCGTATCGTAACAGACGATGAGGCTAAATTTAGATGCTCATGGATAAATAGCGTCCGAACTGGCAAGGCACGAGCCACGATAAGATCATTTTGCAAACAAAAGATAAAAGATCTAAATAATAAAATCGCTATAAATATACTACAAAATATCTTTGATGTGCCAAATCAACGAGTTTTAAGCTGGCTAGAGAAAGAAAATCTAAGCAAAAAGATTTCAAAAGCTGCGACTGACTCAATATACTTGCAAGATGTCGTAAATTCGCTTAAAAAACATATACAAAAAGAGCGACCATTTATAATCTCGATTGGCAATAAATATACCGTAAAAAAACAAAAATTTGAAAATATAGTAATCTACTCAAACCACAAAATAAACAATGTTGAGTTTGATTACTGTTGTAATCCAAAACGTGGCGACAGTATCGTTGGTTTTAGAAATATGCAAAATGTAACAGTGCATCACAAACTATGTGAACGAGCAGCAAAACTACTTGAGACAAACAAAGAAGCAATATTTGTTAAGTGGACACGAAACGCACCGCATAGATATAAAATTTTATTAAATTTAGAAAATCGCAAAGGTTCTTTGGCTGAATTTTTGACTTATCTTGCACGACTTGATGTAAATTTAGCCACAATCACAATAAATGAAAATAGCGACGTTTCGAGCAACCTATTTACATTAAGCGTTGAAATAGGCGAAAATATAAATCCAAACGATGTAAAAGAAAGACTTAAGGATAGATATAAGATAATTGAGTTTATATCTCAAAACGATGCGTATCATAATTAAATTTTAAGGGAAAACAATGAGTGAAATAAGCAAAATAATTCAGGAGATAAAAAGAGGCGTTGCTGAGATCATAGACGAAGAACGCATAATAAATTTAGTTAAAAATTACTATGAAAACGGCGAAAATTTCTACGTTAAAGCTGGATTTGATCCGACTGCACCAGATCTTCACTTAGGACACTCTGTCGTGCTAACAAAGATGGCATTACTTCAAAAGCACGGAGCGATTGTGCAATTTTTGATAGGGGATTTTACAGGACAGATAGGTGACCCAAGCGGTAAATCAGCAACTCGCAAAAAACTTGATGCAAAAACGGTGGCTAAAAATGCCAAAACCTACGAAGAGCAAGTTTTTAAAATTTTAGATCCAGCAAAGACGATTATAATGTTTAACTCCAAGTGGTGCAATGAACTAGGAGCTGCCGGCATGGTGGAGCTAACTAGTACATTTCCAGTCGCTCGTATGCTTGAACGAGATGACTTTGAGAAGCGTCTAAAAGCAGGCAGCCCCATATCAATAAGCGAGTTTTTGTATCCGCTTATTCAAGGTTATGACAGCGTTGCGATGAATTGTGATATAGAAATGGGTGGCACAGATCAGAAATTTAATCTACTAATGGGGCGAACTTTACAGAGAATTTACAATGTAGGCAAAGAACAAGCTGTCATTATGATGCCACTACTTGAAGGACTTGATGGCGTTAACAAGATGAGCAAGAGCCTAGGCAACTACATTGGCGTAACCGATAGTGCAAATGATATGTTTGCTAAAACTCTAAGCATATCAGATGAGCTTATGTGGCGTTGGTATGAGCTACTAAGTGTAAAAAGCGTTGATGAAATTTTAAATTTAAAAAATATGGTACAAAGCGGTAGCTATCATCCTAAAAAAGCAAAAGAGGATCTAGCCACTGAGCTAACTGCACGTTACCACGGAGAGAGTGCAGCGGCTGCAGCAAAAGATGAGTTTAACAGTATACACTCACAAAATCAAATTCCAACCAAACTTGATGAATATACGATGAACGCTCCTGCTTGGATCGTGGAAGCCTTAACGTATTGCAAACTTACTCCGACAAACTCGCAAGCACGTCGTGATATAGTAGCAAACGCCGTGAGTGTGGATCAGGTAAAGATAAATGACGAGCAATTAAAGCTTGAAAAAGGCGAATATGTCTTGCAGGTTGGCAAGAGAAAATTTGCAAAACTAAAGGTAGAGTAATGAAACCGATAAAAATAGGCCAATATGAGCTGAAATATCCGATATTTCAAGGTGGCATGGGACTTGGAATAAGCTGGGACAAACTCGCCGGTAGCGTCAGCCTTGAGGGCGGTCTAGGGATAATTAGCTCCGTTGGCACAGGTTATTATGAAAACCGTGCACATATCGACAAAGAACTAAATGCAAAACCATTTGGTAGTGAAAATTTTTACTCAGCAAATGGATTAAAAGCAATCGTAGCAAATGCACGTAAGATTTGTAGCGATAGCCCACTTGGTGCAAACATAATGTATGCAGCAAATGACTATGCGAGGGTTGTTAAAGATGCTTGCGAAGCAGGGATTAATATCATAGTATCCGGTGCAGGACTACCTACAAATCTGCCTGAATTTACACAAAATTTCAAACACGTCGCCCTTGTACCTATCGTCTCAAGTGCAAAAGCTTTAAAAATCATCTGCAAACGTTGGACGCAACGCTATAACAAGCTACCAGATGCTGTGGTACTAGAAGGACCGCTTAGCGGAGGACATCAAGGTTTTACCTATGAGCAGTGTTTAGATCCTAAATATCAGCTAGAAAATTTAATAAAACCAGTCAAAGATGAGATAAAAGAGTGGGGAGATTTCCCACTTATCGCAGCTGGCGGGATTTGGGACAAAAATGATATTGATAAAGTTATGGCTCTGGGAGCAGATGGTGTTCAGATGGGTACTCGCTTCATCGGTACTCACGAATGTGATGCTGATATAGGCTTTAAAGAGGTTATATTAAATGCAAAAGAAGAAGATATTGAGCTTATAAAAAGTCCAGTGGGCTACCCAGCTCGTGGCATACGCACAAATTTAATAAATTTGGTACAAAAAAGACTTGGACCAAAGATCCAATGTATAAGCAACTGCGTCAGCCCATGCCAACGTGGCAAAGAGGCAAAAGAAGTGGGATACTGCATAGCTGATAGATTGTTTGACGCTTTTAGCGGACGTAAAGAGACTGGACTATTTTTCACCGGAGCAAACGGATATAAGTTAAAAGAGATAATCAGCGTAAAAGAGCTATTCGCAAAGTTGATAAATGGTGAAAATAACTAAATTTTTATTTATATTTTTACTTGCTTTTGGTGTTGTATGTGGTGCAAATGACAAAGTATTTGCAAATTTCGATAAGAATTTTGCTACTGCTTCAAAGGCTATAAAGAAAAATTTTCACAACGATATAAAACAAATTTATGTCAATGCGATAATCAAAAATAATAAAAATTTACAAAAGCAAAGTCTTGAAAGACTGATAAAAAGCTCACATGAGCTAAATTTAGATGCGAGTGGCTACGAAGCAGACCTAGCAAAACTAAGCAAAGCAAACTCTACAAATAATACAAAAGATAAAAACACGAGAAATATTACAAAACAGACAGATACAAACAATGATAAAAAGCCACTTTATCTACTCAGTGCAACAAAAGGCGATAACGAGCTGGTGCTTAAATTTAATAAAAATCTAAACTCAAACTGGCTTAATATCTCATCACTAAATACAAAAGAAAATTTTAGAAATATCATAAATATAAATGGTATATTAAACGGCAAAAGCCTAACATATAAAAATTTTATAGTAGATGAGATCCGCATAGCCCAATTTGATAAAAGCACTATACGAATAGTTTTTAGCGACAAAGAACAAAAGACGATAAGTGCCGATGTTGTGGATAATAAACTAAAGATCGGAGTGGAAAATTTCATATCAAAAGAGACAGTAAAAACCCTCAATAAAAACATAAAAGATAAAAACGCACAAAACGATACACTTAAAAAACAGACGCAAATCACTAAAAATACCACTATCAAACCGCCTACACATACAAAAAACTCAAAAACTGTAGTCATAGATCCTGGACATGGTGGAAGCGACCCGGGTGCAGTAAATGGCAAATTAAAAGAGAAAATCGCTGTATTAAATGTAGGCAAAAAACTTGGCGAAATACTCAAATCACGCGGATACAAAGTGCATTACACACGCACAAATGACACTTTTATAAACTTACGCTCACGCACAAAATTTGCAAATGATAAAAATGCCGATCTTTTCGTCTCTATCCACGCAAACGCTGCTCCAAATGCGACAAAAGCAAAGAGTATGCATGGCATAGAGACATTTTTCCTATCACCTGCACGAAGCGAACGAAGCAAAAATGCTGCTGCTTTGGAGAATAAATCAGATATTGAAGAGATGAATTATTTCTCGCAACAGACATTTTTAAACGTACTAAATCGCGAAAAGATAATCGCTTCAAATAAGCTAGGTATCGATATACAAAGAGAAATTTTAACAGGTGCTAGAAAAGTTTATAACGCAAGTGATGGAGGTGTCAGAGAGGCACCATTTTGGGTGCTTGTAGGTGCCCTTATGCCTGCGGTTTTAGTAGAAATCGGCTATATCACACATCCAACTGAAGGAAAAATGCTCTACGATGATGCATATCAAAAAGCTTTAGCAACAGGTATCGCTAACGGTGTAGATACATATTTTGTAAAAAATAGATGAAAAGTGCCAAAGTGAGTTTTAAGGGCAAGATAGCCTTTAGTGAGAAATTTGACGATATTTATTTTAACACAGATAAACCTTGGAGTGAGAGCGAGTATGTCTTTGCTACAGCAATTGATGAGATCTGGGGCGACAAGGATAGCTTTATCGTAGCTGAAGCAGGGTTTGGTGCTGGGCTAAATTTTCTTACACTCGCAAATAAATTTAAAAACAGCCATAAAAAACTACACTTTGTAAGCATTGAAGCAAATCCGATAAACACAGATGACTTGGCTAAAATTTATAAACACTTAGATGTTTTTAAGGCTTTAAACGCTCATTTAATAAAACTCTATCCACCGCTCATCAGTGGCTTACACCGCATTAAATTTAGCCCAAATATCACACTTGATCTCTGCTTTGGTGAGATAAACGAGATGATAACCGAGCTTGATTTTGAAGCGGATGTGTGGTTTATGGATGGCTTTGCACCGAGTAAAAATGCAGATATGTGGAGCCAAAAAGTTTTTACACATATCGCACGACTCACGCGACTAGGCGGTGTCGTGCGGACATATTCTTGTGCTAGAGTAGTTCGTGATAGATTTACTCAGTTTGGCTTTGAGCTAGAGTTACGAGAGGGATACGGCAAAAAGCGTCATATGAGCCACGCTATCTTGCGTGAAAAAAATATACAAATTTCACGCCCATATTTTAGCACAAATGGAATTACTCAAAATCTTTTTACAAATAAAAATTTATCAGCATTTTTACAAAATAACTACAAAGTCAAAAAGCCAACCGCACTTATAATTGGGGCTGGTATAGCTGGGCTTGCAACTGCTTTTAATTTTATACAAAATGGCTTTCATGTCATCATCGCAGAAGCAAGAGATGGCGTTGCACAAAATGGTTCGGGTAACGTTTGTGGGGCACTTATGCCTCTCATTACACAGCCTAGTGTTGCACTTGGGCGTATGCATATAAATGCGTTTTTGCAAGCAGTTAGATTTTATAAACAAAATTCTAGACAAAATCTTATTAAATTTAACGGTTGTGTTGAGTATGCCTATGATGAGCATCTATATAAACGCTACGCTCACTGGCTACAAATACAAGCAAACGAAGTGCTTAAATTTGACGCAAATGCAAAGCCATATCCTGCAATGTTTATCAAAAATGGGGCAACCGTGCAACCACATAAACTCTGCAAATCCCTAGCAAGAAATTTTAATATCTTGCTAAATCACCAATACAAAAGCCATCATCACCTTAAAAATGGTCAAATAAGCGTTAAATTTAAAGCTCAAAAAAGTATAAAGACCGATATTTTGATATTTGCCACAGGTAGCGAGAGTATAAAAATATTTAAAAATTTGCCAATCAGCTCAGTGCGTGGGCAAGTAACTCACATAAAACCACTCTTAAATAACGACACACCATTAAGTGCAAAAGGCTACATCTGTCCAGCCATAAATGGCACACAAATCATCGGTGCTACATACGCTAGAAATGAGTATTATGATGAGCCACGAGATGCAGACAATAATGAAAATTTAAGCTCAGTTAGTGAATTTTTACAAGGAGAAAAGCCACAAATTATGGGGGCAAAAGTGGGTTACCGCAGTTATAGTAGCGACCGCTTCCCTATCATCGGAGCGTTGCACGATGAAACGGCATATAGACAAATTTATAAAAATTTATTTTGGAATAAGCACAAAAATGACAACGCCTTAGCCATTTATGAGCCAAATGTTTTTGTAAATATTGCTCACGGCTCACGTGGACTAAGCACAGCAATACTTGGAGCAGAACTGATAAGCGATCTTATATTAAAACGACCACTATGCATAGAAAAGTCGCTATTTGACGAGCTTCACTCGGCTAGGTTTTTAGTGCGTCAGTTAAAACGAGGTCAAATTTAGCAACAATTTTATTTTACGAAAAACGCTATCACATAAGTGTTTAAGCTATAAATGCAACCTTTTATATGCCCTAAATTTTTATTTCATCCTACAAAGATTTTTGAATTTTTACTCATCCAATAAGATACTTGCGTATCCATCAATTTACTTATAAAAAATTTTAATTTATCTAAGTTTTTTCATTGAAAATAGGAGATAAGAATTAAAAATTTTTACCATTTGTTCTTTTTGTTTACAATACTACAAAACTGCAACTACTAAAAGCAAAACGTTAAATTTAAAAATCAAAGATTCAAAATCTGAACGCAATAAAGGTGAAGTATTGTTAGATAATTTTAAATTTTTAAATCATTTATCAAAGAGTGCTTAACACAATAAAAGCACTCGCAGAACAAACAGCTAAAGCCTAGTTTTCATTTTATCAAATTCATCTTTTATTATCTGCTCATGTGGCTCTGCCGTCATCTTATTTATAGCATCGCCCCAGATACTCACAACCACGATAGCTATACTTGATACGATGATACCTGGTAGTATTTCATACACCTCTTTATGTAATCCTGAACTTATCCAAAATAACACCGTTGCACCACCAAATATCATACCAGCTAACGCTCCAAGTGCACTCATACGCTTCCAATAAAGGCTAAAAAGCAACACCGGTCCAAAACTCGCACCAAACCCAGCCCAAGCGTGTCCTACAACGTTTAAAACGTTATCATTTGATACAAATGCCAAAAATGTAGCAATAATAGCAACAACGACAACAGCGTATCTACCGATGGCAACTTGCATACTAGCAGATAGATCTTTTTTATAAAATGCTAGGATAAAATCCTTTGTAACCGAGCTTGCACTCACAAGCAGTTGACTTGAAACAGTACTCATAATGGCAGCTAAAACAGCTGAGATGATGATGCCTAAGAAAAATGAAGGAAATAGTGTCTCTCCAAGCTTTAAAAACACCGTCTCAGGATCACTCAGACCACCGCAAGTGGAAAAATATACAAGCCCTACAAGTCCACTTATAACAGCACCAAGTAGCCCTATCGCCATCCAGCCGATGCCTATACGACGAGCCTGTGCGAGTTCTTTTGAGCTACGTATCGCCATAAATCTAACTATAATATGTGGTTGACCAAAGTAGCCAAATCCCCATGCCATAAGTCCTAAAATTCCCCAAAAACTCTGTCCTGCAAATAAGTCAAAGTGCTGAGGTTTTAGTTTTATTATCTCTTTTATTAAATTTGTATCACTTGGTAGATCAAGGCTAAAATACGCTACTGTTGGGATTGCTACAAGCACTATAAACATAAGCGTGCCTTGAAACGCATCTGTTATACAAACCGCACGAAATCCCCCAAAAAATGTGTAAAAAACAACTATCATCAGTGTAAATAATGCCCCATAAACAAATGGTAATCCAAAAAAGCTCTCAAAACTTTTACCGCCTGCAATTATGCCACTTGCTACATAAATCGTAAAAAATACGAGTATAACAAGCCCTGAGACTATACGTAAGATTTTAGTACGGTCTTTAAAACGATTTTCTAAAAAATCAGGTATCGTTATACTATCACTTGCGACCTCCGTATAGACACGAAGCCTCTTTGCTAAAAATAAGTAATTACAATACGCACCTACAATCAGCCCCAAAATCATCCAAGTATTTGCGATACCAGTAGCATACAAAGCACCTGGCACTCCAAGCAACATCCAACCACTCATATCACTAGCCCCAGCACTCAGTGCCGTCACGACAGGTCCTAGTGAGCGGTTATCTAACAAGTACTCATTCATATTTGCATTTTTATTATAAGAGTAGCGACCGATAAATAGTAAAAGACCAAAATATATTGCGATAGCGATATAAGCACCAATACCCACGAGCGTCCTTTATTTTTAATTAAAAATTTTATTGTAGTAAATTTTTCTTTAAATGCTAATCAAAATTTTATTTTTCGCTTAAATTTCGTTACGTTTAAGCGAAATAATATCAAATTTTTCGTATCATTATTGACTTATTCAAATTTAAAAGGTCTTGTGTTGTTTAACGAGAAATTTTTTAAAATTTTATTTTTTATATTTATCGTAACTGTCGGAGTTTACTACACCTATCCAAGTGAGCTAAATAATGTCCAGCTTATGGCATATTTAAAGAGCTACGGAGTTACACTTGGGCTAACATTTGGCGGTATAGTTATCGGTATAACGCTTGGCTGCATTCTTACATTTGTTCGCTTTTTAAACAACAAAATTATAAATTTTTTTATTGATGAATACATTGACATCTTACGTGGCACACCTATAATCTTACAACTTCTAATATTTTCAGTCGTCATTTTTGCAACTTGGAGCGATAACTTTTACGTGGCGATGATAGCCCTTGGACTAAACAGTTCAGCCTATGTCGCCGAGATTATGCGTAGCGGTATAAATAGCGTAGATCGCGGTCAGATGGAAGCAGCTCGTGCAATGGGGCTAAACTATATGGTCTCTATGCGTGAGATAATCTTTCCACAAGCAACTAAAAACATACTCCCCGCTTTGGCAAATGAATTTATATCACTATTTAAAGAGACATCAGTCGTTGGATATATAAGTGTCATAGATATCACAATGCAAAGCAAGAGCTTACAAGCAGTATTTTACAACCCAAAGCCAGTCATTTTTACAGGTATTGTCTATTACGTGAGTGTTAAGTTTTTCTCGCTTTTAGCCAAAAAACTAGAGCAAAGGCTAAATAAAAATGATTAAGATAGAAAATTTAAGCAAAAACTACGGCAATCTGCAAGTTTTAAAAGACATTAGCGTTGATATAAAAAGCGGTGAAGTAATAGCTATAATAGGCCCAAGCGGTGGTGGTAAAAGCACATTTTTACGTTGTATAAACCGCTTAGAAGAGCCAAGTAGCGGACGCATACTTATTAACGGCGAAGATATATTAAGCAAAAAAGCAAATATAAATAAAATTCGCCAGAAAATTAGTATGGTTTTTCAGCATTTTAATCTTTTTGCAAATAAAAGTGTTTTACAAAACTTAACCCTAGCACCGATAAAAACTGGCTTAGCTACGCAAGAACAAGCTGAAGAAAAGGCACTTGAGTTACTAAAACGTGTCGGACTAAGTGACAAAAAAGATGTCTATCCGCACAAGCTCTCAGGCGGACAAAAGCAACGTATCGCCATAGCTAGGTCATTAGCGATGAATCCTGATGTGATACTCTTTGACGAACCGACATCAGCACTTGACCCGGAGATGATAGGCGAAGTTCTTGACATAATGCGTGATGTAGCACACGATAGGCTAACTATGCTTGTAGTTACTCACGAGATGGGCTTTGCTAAAAATGTAGCAAATCGCATATTTTTTATGGAAGGCGGCAAAATTTCAGTTGATGATACACCTAAAAATATCTTTGAAAATCCGCAAAATCCACGCTTAAAAGAATTTTTAGGCAAAATTTTAAACCATTAATTATAAATTTAAAACAAGGATAAAAATGAAAAAAATTTTAAGTTTTATTGCAACAGCTCTGCTATTTATAGGTTGTGTTAGCGACACAGAAAAAGAGAGTACAAAAACTGAGACAAACATAGGCGAAAAGATATTAAGGATAGGTATGAGTATGGACTATCCGCCGTTTGATTATCTTGATAGCTCAAACAAGCCAACTGGATTTGACGTAGACATGATAGCTGAAGTTGCAAAACGTATAAATTTAAAATATGAGCTAAACAACATAAGCTTTGACGGACTTATTCCAGCTTTAAAATCAGGCAAGATAGACGCTATATTAAGCTCTATGAGTGCGACTGCTGAGCGTAGAGGCTCAGTTGATTTTACAAATACATATTTTATCGGTGAAAATATCTACTTAAGACAAAAAGGTGCTGATATAACTATGGATAACATTGAGGGCAAACGCATAGGATTTCAACAAGGTACTATCCAAGAGCTAGTTGCAAAGGCTGTAAAAGACGCTAAAATAATGCCATCAGATGCGATGCCAGCGGCAATACTAGCACTAAAAGCTGGAAAAGTAGATATAGTCATAACAGATGCTTCAACTGGACTAAGCTATATCAAGCAAAACCCTGACATAGAGAGCTTTCACAAGGAGCTTGATGGTAGTGAGGGGCTATCTATGGCATTTGATAAAGGTAAGCATACAGAACTTATCGCAAAGATAAATAAAACACTAAAAGATATGAAAAAAGATGGTTCAATAGATAAAATCCTAGTCAAATACGAGTTAAAATAAATTTAAAAAGGGGGCGAAATTATGAAAAAAATCATTACGTTTTTAATAATGACTTTAGCGTTTGTAGGTTGCTCTAGCGAAAATACAAAACAAGAACAAAACAAGGTAGAAAATGTAGTGGCAAAAGAGCAGGTTATAAAATTAGGAACAAGTGCTGATTATCAGCCATTTGAATTCATAGACGATAAGAACCAAATCACAGGCTTTGACGTGGATTTAGTCGCTGAGATAGGCAAGAAAATCGGTGTTAAATTTCAAGTACAAAATATCAGCTTTGATGGGCTAATACCAGCGATAAAAACTGGCAAGATAGACGCAATCGCAAGTGCAATGAGTGAAACACCAGAAAGAGCGATGTCAATTGATTTTACAAAGCCATACTATAACACTGAAAATTTATTTATCCGTAAAAAAGGTAGTGATGTAAGCGAAGAAAATTTAAAAGACAAGAAAATCGGTGTTCAACTAGGCACAGTCCAAGAGATGGCAGCACAAAAGATAACTGACAAAGTGGTTCCTGCCGACGCTCCGGTTAGCTCTATTTTAGCACTTAAATCAGGTAAGATAGATGTCGTGCTGATAGATAGCTCAATCGGTTATGGTTACTTAAAACAAAATGATGATTTAGAAGAGTTTTTAAAACTACCTGATGGCTCAAATGGCTTTTCTATCGCATTTGACAAAGGTAAACATACTGAGCTTATCACAAAGATAAATAAAGCACTTGATGAGCTAAAAAAAGATGGCACATTTGATGCTTTACTAGCAAAATATGACTTAAAATAGGTGATAAATTTGAAAAATATCTTAATAATAGCAGGCTCTGATAGTATCGGCGGTGCCGGAGCTCAGGCAGATATAAAGACGTGTGAGGCGTATGGGTGTTACTCAGCTACTGCGATGACTGTTTTTGTATGCGAAAATACACAAGTAACTTACGATATATCAGGGTTAAATGCGAAATTTGTAGATAGTCAACTACGTGGTATAACAGAGGAACTAGACATTGATGCCATTAAGGTCGGTATGCTATTTGATACAGAAATTATGCGAGTTGTGGGCGAATGGCTACCTAAATTTAATGTCCCTATTGTCATAGATCCAGTTTGCATCAGTAAATCAAATGTAAAACTCATCAAAGATGACGCTATAGAAGCACTTAAAGAGCTTTTAAAATTTGCAACTGTAGCCACGCCAAATAGATACGAAGCAAAAGCACTTTTTAATGATGACTTTAGCTTGTTGCCTTGCGATATGATAGTTAAAAAGCATATTGTAGATGGAAAATGTGTAGATACTCTACATAAAAAAAGTGGTGAGCAGATCAATTTTTCTACATCACTTGCTAACCCTCTTATTATGCACGGAGCTGGTTGCACCTTTTCAACCGCTATAGCTTGTGGCTTAGCGAAAGGACAAAGTCTAGAAGTCGCCATAGCTAATGCCAAAAACTATGTCTATAATGCTATAAAAAGTGGCTTAACTAACAAATTTGGCAAAACTCTACTAAATCATAAAGTTCAAATTTGAGCCAAATTTACGCACTTAGCGATGATATTCTTAGTCCAGAAAATACTATCATCGCTAATGCTCGTGAAATTTTAAAAAGCGGTATTAAGCTATATCAATACCGATGCAAAAAAACAAAGAATATGCAAATCGCTCGTGAGCTTTTAAGCCTTTGTGATGAGTTTGAAGCTAAATTTATTGTCAATGATGATGTGGATTTTGCTGCAAATATTGGTGCAAAATGCGTTCATTTAGGTAAAGATGACGCAAGTATCGCAAAAGCTAAAAGAATTTTAGGCGATGATGCTTTTATCGGTGTAAGCTGTTATGGCGATATAAATTTAGCAATAACAGCTCAAAATCTTGGAGCTAGCTATGTGGCGTTTGGAGCTATTTTTACAAGTTCGACGAAGCCAAATGCACCTTGTATAGGTACTCAAATTTTAAAACAAGCCAAAGAAATTTTAGATATACCTATCTGTGCCATAGGTGGTATAGACGCGTCAAATATCACTGAAGTCTCACCATTTGTTGATTATATAGCAATAGTTAGTGCGATATATAAACCATACTCAATCACACAAAATATAAAGAACCTGCAAAAGGCTATGTGAATTTAAAATTTGTATTTTTCAAATTTAAGATACTCACTTCACTTTACTCATTATGAAATTTTTTATTTGTGCTTTCTTTATTTATTAAAGAACAAAGGCAGATTAGATTAAAGCTATATCTAAGCTATATCTTTTGTATGCTTTCTTAACGACACTTTTAAATTTTATTCACACAATAAGATATAATACGCTTTTTGTGTTTGCTATCATTTCGCTAAAAATCAGTGACAATAACTTTGCTTTATAAAAACTAGAATGTTTATTAAAATAATTTACTAAATTTTAATATAAAAAAATAAGACTAAGTATTTTTTGCTAGATACAACAGTTTTTAGCAAAGGAGTTACTAGCTTAAGTTAAACCAAAAAAATAACAGAATAATATAGTAAAACAAACCATAAAAGCAAAGTCAGCTTAAATGCAATTACTGTCTTTACTCTCTCCCATCATCGCATAAAATGACTTCTCTTCCGCCCATAAATTCCTATATTTATCTATGCTCTGTTTTATAGCATATATCAAAAAGTCAATATCTTTCATCGTGTGCGTATAGTGCAGACTTACACGCACCCAGCCAGGTTTGGTTTTTAGTGGCACATTGTCTTTTAATCCTAACAGTTCATGTCCGTATGGGCCAGCACAGGCACATCCTGCACGCGTCTGTATGCCATAGTCATTACTTAAAAGTGCAGCAAAATCATATGGCGATATATCTTTAATATTAAATGAAAATATCGGCAAACGCTTTAAGTTTGATGGGCAATAATTCACCACTTCGCCGATCTCACCAAGTCTTCGCTCAAAATAATCTCCAAGTTCTCGCTCATTTTCGCATATTTGCACTATGCCTATCTCATCACGCAGACGATACGCAAGAGCTGCACGTATGAGCTGTGTTATAGGAGGTGTGCCACCCTGTTCTAGCTGCTCTATGTCATTTACAAACACATGTGTTGTTCGGCTTACATAGCCTACCGTCCCACCAGCAGCAAATGTCGGTTCATCACCCTGCACTAGACTCTTACGTATAGCCAAAAGTCCACAACTGCCAACGCCACCTAAAAGTTTATGTGGTGATAAAAATAATGCATCAAAATAATCACAATCAACGTTAGAATACGCACTGCAACTTGCCGCATCAAGAGCGAGGATGCCGCCATAAGCCTTTACCATCGTGTAAATCTTACGATAATCGCTTATCACGCCTGTTACATTTGAAGCGACACTAAAACTAGCAATGATCTCACGTTTAGCATTTAGCTTTAAAATTTGTTCTAAATTTGTAAAATCTATGCCACCGCTCTCATCAAGTCTCACACGCATAACATCGCACAGACCCTCGCGAAAACTAACCTCATTTGAATGATGTTCGTAAGGCCCTATGATGACTAGCGGAACATTTGTTGGCTTTATATTGTAGCGTTTGCGAGT